>JBLIFI010000305.1:0-6127 GCA_047633715.1 Flammeovirgaceae bacterium | reverse complement strand
CGTTTATTTCTGTATCTTCATTACAACCAGAAAAGATGACTGAAGACAATAATAAAAGTAGCGTAAATTTTATTTTATTTATAACTGTAAAAATTGTAACAAAATTGATTTCAGTTTAGCCAAACTCTAGAATAAGTCCTACTGTAAATAATTATTGTTGTTTAAAATTCATTGAAATATTACTCATATCTTGCAAGATGGTGCAAAGTTGCTTCCTTCATCGTTAATTGGCAAACTAACTTTGTTTTTTTGCATATATTAACATGTGTAGCATTTTACTTATTGCGCAAAAAACATGAATCTCTATCAAAATAAAAATACCATAAAGCTCGTAATTGTCGGCTTGGCATTAGTGATTGGGCTAATTTCTATTATCTACACCAATTCGCTCGTAAAGCAATTGGCAATGCGGGAGACTGCCCAAATACAGCTTTTTGCCAAAGCGCAAGGCTTGCTCACAACCATTTCCAGCGAAGAAGCCAACACTTTTCTGTTTGAGATTGTACAACAAAACAACTCCATTCCTGTGATTTTGACAGATGAAAGTGGAGAGGAAATCAATAACAGTAGGAATATTATTTTCCCAAAAAATGCTTCTGAAAAAGCCCAAGAAAAAATTCTTAGGAAAGAATTGGAGGCAATGAAAAGTGGTTACGAACCAATAGAGGTAGTAGTGAGTGCAGATTTGAAGCAACTGATTTATTACCGAAACTCGCCACTTATTACCCAATTGCGTTATTACCCGTTAGTGGAAATGGTGGCTTTGATACTTTTGGGGATTCTTGCTTATGTGATTTTCAGCACTTCCAGGCGGTCAGAGCAAGATAGAATTTGGGTGGGTTTGGCAAAGGAAACCGCTCATCAGCTCGGCACGCCCATTTCCGCACTTATGGCTTGGATAGAATATTTCCGAACTGACCCCAATTTTGACCTCTCCATTGCCGATGAAATGGACAAAGACATTAAAAGGTTAGAGATGATTACTGCCCGGTTTTCAAGTATTGGTTCTGAACCCACCATGAAAGTTGCCGATGCGGGAGAAGTGGTAGAAGGGATTGTCGGCTATCTCTCCAAGCGAATTTCTACCAAAACCAAATTGAAAGTTGTCCCTCGCCTTGCCGAAGATTTATCTATTATGATGAATATTCCGCTTTTTGAGTGGGTAATTGAGAACCTATGCAAAAATGCCGTTGATTCTATGGGTGGAATCGGTAAAATTGATATTTATATTCGGAACACGCCCGATAACACGCAAGTCCAAATTGATGTGCGAGATACAGGAAAGGGGATTCCTGCTGGCAAGCTCAAAACCGTTTTCAAACCAGGTTTTACTACCAAAAAAAGAGGCTGGGGTTTAGGCTTAACCTTGGTAAAACGAATTGTGGAAGAATACCACAAAGGCAGTATTTCCGTACTGCGTTCCGATCCCGAAAATGGTACAACCTTCCGAATTCTTGTTCCGAAAGGGCAAGGAAAATGGGTAGGAAAGGCAGAGGAATTGAGGTTTGAATGAAAGAAGATTGGAAATGTTATGGGACTTAATATCGAGGAAGTTCACAATAGCATAAATATCCATTCCTATAGATTATTGATTACTTCTGTGGTAACACGTTCACTATAACTATTGATTTTCCAATGATTGGGACTCCATCCTTTTAGAAAGCGATGGAAATCTGCCCAAGCGACTCGATATAAAGACCGCCATTCCTTTTCTAAGGCTTCATTTCTTTCCTCAAGCGCACTTTGCAAATTCTCAAAATAGACATCTAAGATTTGTGCTTCCAAATGCTCGCACTCTCTTTCGTTTAGGCAACTTCCTATGAAATAGGCAACATCTTTCATTCCACAACCACCGCCTACATATTGGAAATCTACGCCAGCAACCTTTCCGTCTTTGGCAAAACAGAAATTTGCCAACTTGGCATCTCCATGAACAAATGTTTTGAACTCGCAACTATTCAACTTCTCGTCAATAGCAGGAGCTGACTCTTTCAGCAGTTGATCATGCAATACGGCTAATTCATGAGGTCTGGTTTCCAAATACCAATAAGTTCCCACTTCCCAAAGTCCATCAGGGGCTTTACCGAGGTAACTTGCGTGAAATTTTGCCAACCATTTCAAACAGGAAACAATCTCTTCCCAATTAACAGTTTCTTTTCTCAAAGGATAACCCGCTTCATCCAAATCTTCCAACACCATCAGTACTTCATCATTTTGTGTCTCAATGGCTAAACATTGTGGCAAACGGGCAATGCTATTTTTGCTATAAGTTTCATACCATGCAGTTTCAACTTTCGTTGGTGACCAATATCGGTATTCCATCCCCGTGGATGATTCTTAATGATTGGCAATTGAACGTATTTTACCACTACGCTTTCGACAGAAGTATTATTCAACCCGATTCGGAGTATTTTCCCGTAGCCACTCCACAACTCCTGAATCATCTCTTTTTCAACTAAAGAAGAAGCTCCTGTTTTTTGTAGAATTATCGACCTAAAATATTCATTCATAAGGCTTCAAAGATAAGAGATTGTGGCAAGTAAGTTAAGTTTGTAATCCGTTTCAACAAAAAGCAAAAATCCCTTCTCCAAAATCAATTTTCAGAGAAGGGATTTAAGCAAAATCAGAAAGCTAGTAATTCACTTTCTCCAATCTCATGGAAATTGTTCTGCTTTTAGACTTTCTGTCATATTTACCCAGTTCAATTACCATTACGTAACCTGGTTTACCTGGAAATACTCGCAAAGCAGTATTTTCGGTTCTCAAATCAATTTCATCTGTGGAATATTCTCCATCCATATTGGAAACGGCTCCAAAAATCCAATGGTTTTTATCTCCTTTAATTTTCTTGTAATCTTGATAGCCTACAACAAATCCTTCGTTACCTTTTGCAGATTGAGTAAAAGAATAATCAAATCCTCCGTATGCTTTCAGAAAGTGCCCGAGCATTACAGCTCCGTTGACTCCAGCACCTCCTGGCAATAAAATATTGCTTGTTGTCTTATCGAAAAGTTTGGCATTTTTCAGATTGAAATCTTTGTCCATCTCAAAAATTGCCAAATCTCCAACCACCATTTTGAAGGAACTAATGGTAGATCTACCTCCACCCATGGCTGCCAATACACCAAGTGCCGCACCACCTGCCGAAACAGCTTTTTTGTAGCTTTCTGCCATCACAAATATTCTTCCATCTTGGGTAGAAATCACATTATGAATATAGAAGTAACCTGCTTTATCCATTTTTCCTTTTTGGTTCATTGGCAAGAATTTGGCAACATCTTTTGCCCATGAAACGAATTTCTTGTCCACCATCTGCCCCTTTGCACTCAAAGAGAATGTACAGAATCCTAAGCTGTTATCGTTCATCTTGCCATCTTGGTCAAAGTAAGCGCCTACCAATTTAGACTTACCCGTCTCTTCGTTGTTATACCCATTGTAAATTTGGATTTTGTACTTGCTATCTTCCAACTTGGTTTCAAACTTTTTTCTGCCCGTCTGAGCGTCTATTCCAAGAATAAAAACATCAAATTTTTTGCTCATTAAATTTGGCTTCTTACTGGTAGTAAATAAAACAGTTCCATTCTCTGCATCATAGTGCAGGAAACTCGCCATTTCTATTTCCTTTGAGTCCTTTTTTGAGCCATAAGTCCATTTTCTGCTCTGTGAGTTGCTAGGAATGTAGTCTATCACATATCCTAATTTCTTTTTCTTTTCCATGGATAAATGAACGAAGCCTCTACTTTTGATAGCGAAAACACGAGCATTCGCAATTTCATCTTTTGAAATCAATTGAAGAATCCCCATTTCCTCCCATTTATCTAGGTCTCTTTTCGTTTCACCTAAAAACTTCGCATTCTTATCGTATCTGCGCAACACAATTTCTTTACCCTTCTTATCTCCATTGTAAAACGTAAACAGAAGGTTTTCTTGATTGTAAGATGCTTCCAGCAGATAGTAGTGTTTAGGAAGAACTAAATTTTCGGACGCGACTTCGTTCAAGTTAGCATCAAAAATGCCTAGAACATAAGAGTTATTCTTCTTGTCAACCTTATCTAGAGCATAAAAAGAGTAATAACCTTTAATCTCCTTTCCTTCAATAATTTCCCCAAAGTTGTTGAGTGAAACTCTTCTCACTCCGCTAATTTCTTTTGTTTGGCCGAATGAATTTCCGAATAAGCCTGCAAATAGCAAGGTCATCAAAATGGATTGCATGATTCTGTTCTTCTTCATTGTAACTGGTTTGTTAGCATTTATTTGAATTGTGAAATAAAATTCCCGTTCGGGAAACTTTGTATATAAAGCTCTTTATAGCTTTGATAGGCATTGTAATTACCAAATTGCTTGATGGCAATGGCTGTGGCGTATAAAAAAAACTCATTATCTAAATAGATAGCTGGCTTGCTATCCATGTAGTGAAAATTCAGGCTGGCGAGTTCTTTCAGTCGCAAATTCCTCACGAAAACAAGAAGTTTTTTGTACGATTCAGATTGAATTTCTTCTGAAGGCATAGGCAAGTATTTACCAAGTTCATGATTCTCTTGCGCTTCGTATATTTTTGCAAAACTTGCGCCCACAATTCCATATAAATAGGCATTCGTGGAGTCCCTTTCCAGTAACTGCAATGCATTGTAAAGGCTTCTGCCATATCGCTGAAAATAGAAATCTGAATAGACTGCTTCCAAATCTGCGCTTTTGCTTAAGCTTTCAAAAGCTGTTTTCGGTTGGAGATATAGGTTTTGGATATTTATCAGCAGTTTGGAAGAATCTTCGGAAAGTATGGAGATTCTATCTTGGCAATCGGGGTGCGACTTGAGTGAGTCGGCAATAATTCCGAAAGTGAATTTCTCGCCAGAACCAAATAGATTTTCTTCTTCCTCCAACCATCTATTTTTGAAAGGATATTTCTCGGAGTCGAAGTTTTCTTTAAAGGCTATTTCAGATTTGAATTTATCGAAATCCACTGAATCCAACATATTCAGACATGAAACAGCTCCGAAAGTGGCATAAGAAGATTTAGCAAGGTAAATAAAGCCCAACGAATCTGCCTGCGACTCTTGCGAGCGAGTGTACCGGCTTTGGTCGTAAATAATCTCTTTCAGTAATTCTGTCAGTTTGCTGTTCACTCCGTAATCTTCCCTACTTATTTTCCTGACTTGCTTTTTCAAACCCGAATCATTCACGAGTAACACATTCTTCTTGATATTCTGATTGACATGATTCAATATATAATGGGCAATTTCGTGGGAAATCACGAAAGCCAATTCTGCTTCGGAGCGAATACGGCTAAGCAAACCTAGGTTTATCATAATTGTTCCTTCACCAAAACAAGCCGCATTCGGAGAAACATAGCGACTAACCATCAGGTTGATTTCATTCTTGGGAAGTTGTGGATTTGCCCTAAAAATCTCCGAAGCTATTTTCTCTACATATGCATTGAAATCAGTTCCGTAGAGAAAATGACCTCCTTCTACTCTCAACAGAAGACTTTCGGTTCTCTTTTCATATTTCTCTATTATATCTTTCTCAATAGTTCTATTATAGTCCTCAGAGATAGAGGCCAACTGCTTTTCGAGATTAGATTTTAGAACCTCGCGAGCTTTTTTCTCCTTCAGCTTATTCTCAACAAAATAGTCGTAATTGTCTTGGCAGAAGGAAGGGAATGCAAGAAACAGCAAAAACAAAAAAGCACAATTAGCTCGAAGCCACTTTTGGGAGGCAGGTCTCATCAGGTTGATATTTTGGTTTGAAAATGTGTGAGAAATTCAAAAAATAAAATTTCCGCAAAAATACATGGTTCTAACCTTAATTACAAATTGATTGGAGTTGAAACCTACAATTGCCTTTCAATGAATCTCCAAATTTTGTTAGCATATTCTTCCCCACCTGTTTGGAATAATCCGTAATGCAATCCGTCTTCCACCAGCACCAATTCTTTGTCTTTGCTTTTCAGGTTCTGGAATAGCAATTCTCCATATTTATGAGAAATATGTTTGTCTGCTGTGCCGTGTGCAATCAAAACAGCTTGTTCTATCCGACATTTCCCACCCTAATTTTTCAAATTCTGTATTTAATTAAATATCTGATAATCAAAGCTTTAACTAGGTAAAATGGCTTTTAGTAAATTGTA
>JBLIFI010000304.1:0-6204 GCA_047633715.1 Flammeovirgaceae bacterium | reverse complement strand
AGGCGATAGCATCGGCTACCGATCCCATCAGAGAGTCGAGGTACGATTAGATACTGTAGAGCGGGTTTCACTACCCGCTCAAAACGAAAAACTGGCTATACAAAATCAATCGTGATAATATCTAATCAATAAGGTTGAATCTCCAACCAAAAAGCACCAAATCACACTAAAAACGCTGATGTAATTTTTTATTTAGAACCACAGAAATAGTGTGCAAATTTTCACCCGAAATAGAGAGGCATTGCCGTGCCATAAAAAGAATCGAGTAAGTTAAGGTTTCTGAATTCTGCCAATCCAATTTAGAAAAAGCTGTTTTTATCTGTGAACAGCTCATGAAAAGTTATATGTAAGTCTTTTTGAAAATAATCTGTTGGTTCATCTTTGGTCTTTTATTCGTTCCAAAAAAGAAGAATTTCTCTGTTTTTTATTCATTCAATGCTGTTTTCTTGTATTCTCAAAAGAGGTTAGACTGTTGAATTCTCTAAATAAAGTTATTTTTGTTGTTGGCGCATAATCGTTCTGTTGCCAAATGGATAAATCCGACAACTCAAATTATGAAAACTACAAGACTCCTTTTACTATCATTGGCTTTACTTATGGCAAGCCAGTTTACTTATTCCCAATCTACCCCACCAGCAGGCATGACGGGAAATACCTTGCGGGTCTGGTTCAAAATCAACTGGTTCGATGGGAAACACAGCACGCTTGGTTATAATGGAGCGAGAAGGGCAATTTATAGTTATGTAGATGAACGAGGAGGACAAGTATCTTGTGTTTACACAGGCTTTTCGCAAGCAGCTGCAAATGTCACTTTCCTCAATCCAATCAATGCAGAACATTCCATTCCTCAAAGTTGGTTTGGCGAGGCAAGCCCAATGGTGGCAGATATCCACCATCTCTACCCAACACACTTAACCGTGAACGGAGCAAGAAGTAATTATCCTTTCGGAGAGAATACAGACAGCAATACTGACAAATGGTACATTGTGAACGGAACTAACACAGGACTAGATATTTCTACTTCCACACCAAGTTCTAATATAGATGACTACAGCGAGCTGGATAATAACAGTCCACTCAACGGTAGTAATGTTTTTGAGCCAATAGAATTTCACAAGGGGAATTTGGCAAGAGCCATTTTCTATTTTTACACCATGTACCCAACGCAGGCAGGAAATATCACGGCAATTGTAGCGGATGGAGATATTGATTTGCTGTACCAATGGCATTTGCAAGACCCTGTGGATGCAAATGAAATTACGAGAAACAATCGAGCTGAAGAAAGGCAGGGAAATCGAAACCCTTATATTGATTACCCAGATGCCGTGGCAGATGCTTGGGAATTCACCTCTAGTGGAAATGCGCCAGTTGCGCCAACGGCCAGTTTAGTTGCCAACTCCAGCACGCTCACAATCAATTGGGGCGATGTTTCCGAAGAAACAGGCTACAAAATTTTCCGCTCTTTAGACAATAGCGTATTTACAGAATACACATCGCTTTCGGCTAATTTCACCACTTATACAGATAATGCAGTTACAGTCGGAACGCAATATTACTATTATGTGGAAGCCTTCAATGGAATTGGAAGCAACAATAGTAATACCGTAAATGGAACTCCCACAGGCGCACCAAGTGGCGGAGGAGGAAGTATTTCAGAGCTGATTATTTCCGAATATGTGGAAGGTTCTTCTTTCAATAAGGCGATTGAAATTGCGAATTTCACAGGTGCGTCCGTAGATTTATCGGACTATTCGCTTAAAAAAGAAGCCAACGGTTCGGGTGGTTTTACCGATGAACTTACTCTTTCAGGCGCTTTGGCAAATGGAGAGGTTTATGTAGTTGCTAAAAGCACAGCAAGTGCAGCAATTTTGGCACTTGCTGACTTTTCAACAGGGTCTTCTGTAATAGATTTTAATGGCAATGACCCTATTGGATTGTTTAAAAATGGTGCTCTGATAGATATTGTAGGCACTTTGAATGGAGGTTCAACAAGTTTTGCTGCAAACAAAACGCTTGTCAGAAAGTTAACTGTTACCGCTCCAAACACCACTTACACAGTTGCCGAGTGGGATGAACTCTCTACTGATGATATTAGTGATTTGGGTTCTCACACCGCCAGCGGAAGCGGTGGAGGTGGTGGAAGCAACGAATTACTGATTTCCGAATATGTGGAAGGTTCAGGGAACAATAAAGCCATTGAGATTGCCAACTTTACAGGCGCAACCGTAGATTTATCTGATTACTCTTTGCAAAGAGCCGTCAACGGTTCTGCTACTTGGACGGATATGTTAAGTTTGAGTGGAACACTAGCTAGTGGAGATGTTTATGTATTAGTTAATAACTCTGCTGATGCCGCCACCAAAGCCAATGCCGAATTGCAGACCACTTCGGCTGTGCTGCAATTCAACGGAGACGATGCGGTTGGATTGTTTAAAGCCACTACGCTGATAGATATTGTTGGAGTCTTGGGAAATGGCGCAAATATTTATGCCAACAAAACGCTTATCAGGAAATCAATCATTAACTCTCCAAACACCACTTATACAGTTGCTGAATGGGACGAGTTTGCACAAGATTACATTACCGATTTAGGCTCGCACTCACTCACTCCAACCACCATTTGGAAAAGCACAGGCTGGAGTAATGGAACGCCTACACAAACAATGGATGTAATCGTTGAATTTGCCTACAACACAACTACAAGTGGCTCTTTCGCTTGTTTGGATTTAACTATCAATACAGGTTTTTTGGTTTCGGTTGGAGACGGGACTTCGGTAACTGTGTACGGGAATTTAGAAAACAACGGCTCAGTCATTGTTAAAAATGAAGGCTCTTTGGTGCAGGATTCCGACATGCCAACCAATTCAGGCACAGGTTCTTACACGGTAGAAAAAGAAGGTAGAGATTCCCAAAAAGTATATAGTTATTGGGGTTCTCCAGTTCAAGGAGCAACAGTTCAGGATATTTTTGGAGCGAGTGGCACAAATCTGTACGGCTACAATTCAGCTTCCCAAAGTTGGTTTGGCTTGACTGGAGCAACTACTCTGATAGCTGGTGAAGGAACGATTGCCACAGGAACAAGCGCAACTGAAACAATTATCAGTAGGGATTTCGTGAGTTCTGTAGGCTTCAATTCTGGAGATTATTCTATGGCGAGTTCTTATAATGACGATGGCGGGGCAAACTCTGACATTGACAACGACTGGAATTTGTTAGGAAATCCCTATCCATCGGGAATTTCGGTGGCGACTTTTTTGACTGACAATGCAGCCGTTTTGGCAAGTGGAGTTTATGTCTGGAATTCAGATGGAAACGATTACACCTCGGCAAGTACAGATTATGCAATTATGAACACCATGGGAGTTGCCAATGCTGGAGGAGGAGCTCTACCAACTTCTGCAAACATTGCTTCTTGCCAAGGATTTTTTGTGAGAACAATTGCCAACGGAACAATTGAATTCAATAACAAGCAACGCTCAAATATCAATAATACCTTTCTCCGCACGCAAACCGAAGATTTAGAGCGGATTTGGATTGAGGTAACTAGTGAAGAAAAAGTAACCAATGAAATTCTGATTGGATTCACAGCAGAGGCAAAACTGGAAGTAGATAAATATGATGCGCTCAAATTGGTTGGAAACGCAAATTTAGCTTTCTACTCACAAAGGCAATTGGTTGGAGTGAAATCCAACGATGAAAAACTAGCAATTCAAGGATTACCGAGTTTGAAAAGCTTGGAAACCACCATTGTCCCACTTGGGCTGAAAGTGAAAACTGAAATGAAGTACACATTCAGTATCAGCAGGCTAGAGGACTTTGCCGAAGATAATGAAGTCTATTTGTATGATGCAGTTCTGGATTTGGAGACAAATTTGAGAACGTCAGATTATGCAGTTCAACTCTCAGAAGGAACTCACGAAGATAGATTTGAGCTAAGAGTAATCTCCAACCGAATTACTTCTGAACCAACTGATTTGAAATTGGAAAGTGTAAAGGCATTTGCTCACTCCAAACAAATCAATATCAAATTTGCTAGTGCCGAATTTGCCAAATCCAATATCATAATTTACGATTTAATGGGCAGAGTGATTTACAATCAGCTTAATGAAAGTGCTTTGGAGTTAACTATTCCTGTGGAATCATCGAATATTTACATTCTGAAAGTGGAGAACAAAGAAGGTGTTCTAGTTCAGAAATTGGGTGTGGAGTAGGGGATTTATGAATCAAATAAAGCGAGGAGTTGATAAGCGAAAGCTGTCAACTCTTTTTTTTACAATAGACCTTATCACGATTGAGTTTTCTAGAAGTTTTATGCAGTTATTGCGTCTGTGCGAGAACGGAATCTCGCACTACTAAAATTAAATCATTTGTAACGGCATCAAAAAATAGTGTTTTGTGAACTCGTAGAGCGAAACCTTCTTTTCGTAACATGGTAAAAAGATAAGCTTTGATAGGTTTTGTGATTAAATTCACATTCTAAAGCAATCCTTCACAATCTCCTAATTGTACTTTTCTAAGAACAATTTGCCCAATTCCATTCTCTCAATGTAGCTGAAAGAGATTTTAGGAGTCAAATTTGAAATTCCACTCAAAAACCTTTACTTTTCAGATGGAAAGGCAACAGTTTGTCTTCAATAATTGAATCCATCAACTTTAAAATAATAAATATGGGACTTTGGGACAAGTTGAAAAATGAGTTTATAGACATAATAGAGTGGAAAGATAGCTCGAACGATACCATCGTTTGGCGTTTTCCACGCTATCAAGATGAAATTAAGCAAGGTGCAAAACTGACTGTTCGTGAAGGACAAGTAGCCGTTTTCATAAACAACGGAAAAATTGCCGATGTCTATCAGCCAGGAATGCACACGCTCGAAACGAGTAATATGCCAATTCTTTCGACAATTATGGGTTGGAAACATGGTTTCAATAGCCCTTTCAAAGCAGAGGTTTACTTTGTGAACACCAAGAATTTTACTGACCAAAAGTGGGGAACGAAAAATCCAATCATGATGCGTGATGTGGAATTTGGGCCTGTGCGATTGCGTGCTTTCGGTACTTATGTATTCAAAGTAAATGATGCGGCTACTTTCATGCGTGAAATTGTGGGGACAGATGGCAATTTCACTACTGATGAAATTACCAACCAACTCCGAAACATGATTATCTCTCGTTTTACCGATGCGTTGGGAGAAAGCAAAATTCCTGTGTTGGATTTAGCGGCCAACTATGATGAATTGGGAGAATTCATTCGTAACAAAATTGACCCAGAGTTTTCTGAATACGGAATTACAATTACAAAATATTTGGTTGAGAATATTTCCCTTCCACCAGAAGTCGAAAAAATGCTCGACAAAAGAACAAGTATGGGGGTTTTAGGGAATCTGAACCAATATGCTCAATTCCAAGCAGCAAATGCGATGGAGAAAGCAGCCGAAAATCCTGGTGGTGGCGGAGAAGGAATGAGCATGGGAATGGGAATGGCAATGGCAAACCAGATGGGAAACATGTTCAATCAGAACACGAATCAAAATCAGAACCAACAAGGAAATGCTGGCGGTGCACCACCACCGCTTCCGCAAAGTGTTTCTTACTTTGTAGCGAAAGATGGACAACAAACTGGCCCTTTCGATATGAATGCGTTGAGCAACATGGCAAAAGAAGGCTCTTTTACCAAAGAGTCTTTAGTTTGGAAACAGGGAATGGATGGTTGGAAAGCATCTAGCGAAGTGAGTGAACTTGCCAAGGTCTTTGGCGCAGTTCCACCACCGCTTCCACCACCAATGTAGAAAATAGTCAATATCAATTCGCAACTTCAACTAACAATGAGAAAGCCATACAATGAGAATTGTGTGGCTTTTTTTGAAAATTTTATAGGATATACCACTCTTCGTACTTGATATGATTATCGTTTACTGTGGTTATTCTCTTTGTAGAACGTTTATAATATGAATTAGATGCAACATTGGTTTAAATATGAATATGGGTTTATAAACATTGATGCTGAGAATATTTATTTTACTAACTCTGGAAATTGGTCAGAAATAACTGGTTTACATGAGAAAGGAATTGAGACTTCTAATAAATCCAATAAGTCCAAAGTTTAGGGCGCATCTCAAAATGTCGCACACTAAAAAAAAACATACGCTGGCAGAGGTTGAAAACCCTGCCAGACGTTGGGTTTATTAGAAATCTGGCATTCAT
>JBLIFI010000303.1:0-6218 GCA_047633715.1 Flammeovirgaceae bacterium | reverse complement strand
ACTTTTTCATTCAAGAGAAAAACTAAGACTAACTTATGTTGAGTGTTATGCAAATAACTGAAAATCAATAACTTAAATATTATTTAGGAAAATAAACGATTTGTATTTTAAGGGTGGGAAATGTCGGTAGTATCATCTAAATTATACCTTTTCATTTGCAAATTCACACATTTTCAAATTTATTGTCTCCCCTCTCAGATTCGAACTGAGACTATCCTTTTCAGAATCTGTCAGGCTATAAATGCGCTTCCCTACTTTACTTTTTCACAGCGGTATTTCGGTGCTTCTGCAAATTCTATTCAGCAAAAGGCGTACTCTTGCCGACTTCATCCTGACACTCCATGGCTTCGGTATTGGCTTTTGCCACAGCACTTCCTATTTGTGCGGGGCGACCTTCGCTAAGGGGAGTTTTGTCTTATTCAATTTGGTTGGATTTTTCTCCTTCCCGATTGATCGTGGAACAAAGGAAACGATGAGGTGTGCAGTCTTTTTGCGTAGTTGTGTTTTTTTTGGAAATTGAAGAAAATAGAGCGCGCAGAAAAGAGTACTTCATTTTTTATCTTGATAATAGATGTTTTAGAGAGAAAAACTTTACTTTCGCTGATAGTTATTTTTCACAATTTTAACCCACATATATTTATGAAAAAGCAATCATTCAAATTATTTAGCTTCATTTTACTTGCTATTGTGTTCTCTAGTTGTAATCTCGAGATAGAACCAGTAGATGGAGATACTGTTATCAACAACGAACCAGAATTTGGTGTAATTTCAGGAGTAGTTGTTTCTCCGACAGGAAAAGCAATTGGCAATGCTACTGTAGAGGTAGTAGAAAATGAAAAGTACAACTCTAAAACTGACACAGAAGGTAGATTCTCTTTTGAAGCTCCTGCTGGAGAACAAGAATTGAGAATTTTTACTGGAAGTGGTGATGTTTTCAGTACCTCATATTTCTGAACTGTGGGCACTCTGCACAAGGTGATATGAATGGATATTCTGGGCAAACTTCTACACAAGAAGAAATGGATGACATCAGACAAAATATTGGAGATTATGTAGCAGAAGGAGGTAAAATATATGCTTTTGATTATGCAATTGGCTATATTTCCCCAAAATGTGAAGTCAGCAGTTACAGTTTGGAATTCAATAACACAGTTATTACTTCTGAAGAAGTATGCTTTGATTTAATAGGCGAATCCGGAACAACTATGGCAAATGTAGTTGATGAAAATCTTGCAAATATTATTGGCGAAGAAGCAAATATTGTATATGATTTAGGAGGTTGGAGCACTATAACGCCTACGCAAAAATTTGCAGGAAATATTTTAGTTGAGGGAGATGATTCTTCAATTTTAGCATTTTCACAAAAGATTGGCTCAGGTGAGGTGCTTTATACTACATTCCATAATGAGGCAAATATCTCAGATGATATGGAAGCAATTTTGGAGTTCTTTATCTATAATTTCTAAGAATAGACAACCACTTTAATACCCGAAAACCTTTGCAAAAATAAATCTGCTTCTATTTTAGGTTATAAGAAATGAATCCATAAATTTACTTCCTGTAATTCAAGTCCAAAACAGACAATTTCCTATGAAAAAGTTTACTACGCTTAAATCTACTTGTGTTCCATTTCCAGAAGAGAATATTGATACTGACCAAATTATTCCCGCTCGTTTTCTAAAAGCTACTTCTAGAGATGGTTTTGGAGAGAATTTATTTAGAGATTGGAGATTTGATTCACAGGGTAATCCTAAAACAGATTTTGTACTGAACAATCCAACTTTTGGAGGGAAAATTTTGGTAGCGGGTAAAAATTTCGGTTGCGGGTCGAGTCGGGAGCATGCGGCTTGGGCGGTTGGAGATTATGGTTTCCGAGTAGTGGTTTCCAGCTTCTTTGCCGATATTTTCAAGAATAATGCGTTGAATAATCATATTCTTCCAATCCAAGTTTCTGATTCCTTCTTGAAAAAAATATTGGAAATTATCCAATCCAATCCAAAAACAGAAGTAGAAGCAGATTTGCCAAATCAAACCATTTCAATTCCGAGTTTAGTTTTATCAGAATCCTTTGAAATCAATTCATACAAAAAAACCTGTTTAGCAAATGGATACAATGACTTGGATTATTTATTGAGCCTGAAAAAGGAAGTGGAGCTGTTTGAGGAAAAGGCTTAGATTTTCATGGTATTTTTTCGGAGTTTATGCCTTCTTAAGACTCTCTCATGCTGTTGTATGCAATGCCTGTCGATTTGTAATCTTTTTTGCTTTTGCCGAATTGCTTTGTTAGTAGAATCTCGTTAGTTTTATAGAGACAACTGACTGGCTAATGAACAAACTTACGTACTATATTTTTTTCCTTTTAATATTGATTGGCAATAGTGCTGTCTGCCAAAACTACAAGGCAGATAGCCTGACCAAACTCATTTCCACACTTTCTGACACAGACACCAACAAAGTTCTGGCTCCGGCCTGCTGGAGAGCAAGGATTGGCACTCTCCAAAAAGCTTGATTTCCCCGAACAAGAAGCACGAGCCTACCGAATCATTGGTGCTACTTTTCATGTGGAGGGAGATTTGCCTAAAGCGATTTCCTACTATCAGAAGAACTTGGCACTCTCCAAAAAAATTGGGCACAAAAAAGGAATTGCCAATGCTTTGGGCAATTTGGCAGTAACTTATGACGAAACAGGAGAAGTCAGAAAAGCACTCGACACTTATAATGAGGCTTTACAGATTTTTGAAAATTTGGGGGAAACTTTTGGTGTGAGCCTTTGCTATAACAATATGTCAAATACGTATGAGAATTTATCGATTTTTGACTCCTCTATCTACTTCTCCCAAAAATCCATTATTCTTTCTACTGAAATTGGAGACTCAATAGGGATTGCTTATGGTCATAGAGATGTTGGAGAAATATACGAAGAGCTTGGAAATGACAAGAAAGCGATAGAATCCTTCCGAAGAGGCTTGGCTATTTTTAGGAGTATTGGCCACAAAAAAGGGGTTGTTCTTTGTCTTTTGTCTTTGGGAAGACAGAGTAGATATGCGAACGAATTGGAGGAATCTGAACTTCAACTCAAAGAGGCGCTTCAAGTTGCTCAGATATATTCTCGAAGAAGTATGGAACGAGATGCTTTGGTAGAAATTGGAAACCTTGAACTCGAAAGAAAGAAATATAAGAGTACCTTGGGTTATTATGAGCAATCTTTGGCGGTGGGAAGGCAAGTGGAAAGTTCTCATGGAATCTCCAACTCTCTCAACCATATTGCCGATGTGGCTATGCAAATTGGGGACTTGGAAAAGGCAGAAAAATCACTTTTCGAGGCATTGGAAATTGCTAGTTACACCGAAGACAAACAGGATATTTCCCACACTCATTTAAAATATTCGAAGCTATATGAGCTGAAAAAAGATTTTGAGAAGGCACTTTGGCATAATAAGAAACACCAAAGTTTGAATGACAGCATTTATAATACTGGCAGAGATACGATTATGGCAGAAATGCAGGAACGATTTGGTGCAGAAAGGAAACAAAATGAACTTGATTTACTGAAAGCAGAAGCAGAAAAAACAACTACTCAATCAAAACTGACAAACCTTATATTGCTTGGAGTGGCTACTGTTCGTGTATTTGCGCTTTCGTTTGCCTTCTTTTTCTACAAAGCCAGAAACAGAGAGAAGAAACAAAGAATCAAATTAGCTGAGAAAAATGAGCAAATCAGGAAATACAATTTCGAAATAATGTCTCAGAGAGAGGAAATTACCACTCAGAAAGACTTGCTTGAAGAGCGATTTAGCAAAGTCCAGAAACTGAGTGAAGAAAAAAGCTATCTGATTGGAGTTGTAGCGCATGACTTGAAATCTCCACTCAACCAAATTCGAGGTTTTCTGGATATTCTGAATTTCGAGCGAGACTCTTTCAGCAAGAATGCGCAAGATATGCAAGATATGATTCGGAAAGTGGCGAAAAATATGTCTTCCATGATTGTGAAAATATTGGATGCACAGCAAATAGAATCCAATTCCATCAATATCCAACTAGAGAAACAGGATTTGGTAAAACTAGTGCAAAGCGTAAATAATGATTTTGAGATTTTAGCCGAAAAGAAAAGCATTCAACTTATTTGTAAGACTCCAAAAGAGCAACTCATGGTAAATGTTGATGGGAAATTGACTTGCCAAATTTTTGAAAACCTCCTTTCCAACGCCATTAAATTCTCTGAATTCGATAAGCAGATAGAGGTTTTATTTGAAGAAGATAAGGAGAAAATTCGGGTTGGAGTGAAAGACCAAGGGCCGAGAATTAGGCTAGAAGAACAAGAAAAGTTGTTTAAAAAAATCCAAAAACTAAGTAGTAAACCTACTGCCGAAGAATCTTCCACAGGTTTAGGGCTTTTCTAGTGTGAAAAAATATGTAGAAGCCATGTACGGCTCGGTTTGGTGCGAAAGTACAGGCAGAAACGGTAGCACTTTTTGGGTGGAGTTTCCAAAAGTATAAATCCTAACATATTTCCTAACTACAAAATGACAAAAATATTTGTTCTTACGCTCTTGCTTACTAGTTTGCTAACTGCAATTTTTGAGTAAAATACTCACTACAAAACACTCACTACTCATTACTATTTAATAATGAAATTAGCCATTTTAGCAGGAGACGGAATTGGTCCAGAAGTAACTGCCGTTTCCCAGAATATCATCAATAAACTTGCTCAAAAGTTCGGATTTGAGGTTTCCATGGAAAATGCTCTGATTGGGCATAGTGCCATTGAGCAAACGGGAAATCCGTTGCCAGACAAAACCATTGAGGTTTGCCAAAGTGCCGATGCCATTCTACTCGGAGCAGTTGGGCACCCAATGTATGACAATGACCCAAGTGCCAAAATCCGCCCAGAACAAGGTTTGCTCAAAATCCGCAAGACTCTAGGCTTGTATGCCAACATTCGCCCAATCAAATTATTTGACGAACTGTTGGATGCTTCTAGCCTGAAACCTGAGATTCTAAAAGGTTCAGATATTCTTTTTTACAGAGAGTTAACAGGAGGAATTTACTTTGGCGAGCCAAGAGAGCGAAGAGAAAATGGCTCGATTGCCGTAGATTCTATGGTTTATTCTAAAATGGAAGTAGAGCGAATTGCTCGAAAAGCGTTTGAAGCCGCCCGAACTAGAAGCAAAAAAGTCTGCTCGGTAGATAAGGCAAATGTGCTGGAGTCTTCCAGATTGTGGCGAGAAACCGTAACGGAAGTTGCCAAAAATTTCCCAGATGTAGAATTGACCAATCTATTTATTGACAATGCCGCCATGCAACTTATCAGAGATCCAAAACAGTTCGATGTAGTTCTGACAGGCAATATGTTCGGAGATATTCTGACCGATGAAGCTTCACAAATTGCAGGTTCAATGGGAATGCTTCCTTCCGCTTCCATCGGAGATTCGGTCGGGTTATATGAACCCATTCATGGTTCTGCACCAGATATTGCAGGCAAGGGAATTGCCAACCCGATGGCTTCGGTACTTTCTGTAGCATTGATGTTCGATATTTCATTCAATATGAAACAAGAAAGTGAGGCGATTATTCATGCAGTTGACAGTTTGCTAAAACAGGGTTTCCGCACGAAAGATATTGCCAATTCAAAGACTCCAAAAGACAAAATTCTTACTACAAAACAGACTGAAGAAAAGCTGTTGAAGATATTAAACTAATGTGGCAATTTGTTAAGTAAACAGGGCAAACGTACCTAATTTAGGCGATTTAACCCTAGTTTTCTTATGATATAATTGGGGATTTGCTGAAATATTAGAAATCAAAACTGTATAAAACCATTCAATAATTACGTTTTAAGAGAATATTGAACGATTTTACATCAAAAAAGTGCTTTTTTTGATGCGGTTGCTCTGGTTAAGTAAAAGAGTTTAAATAATTAGTGCCAAAAAGCGCAGTAAGTTTATTTGTCAAGAGTGCCTATAAAATCGGATTGCCGAACCATTAGCATAGTGCTAATTATGGTCAATTTTATAGGTGCTTTTGGCGGATAAAATAACAAGCTAATTAGGGCTAATTATTTATTATCTTTTACTAATGTGCTGATGAGATGATTTTGGTTCTATCGTGAATTTGGGTATTGAGTGCAATTCATGATTTTGAAGTTTAAGTTATTAGGTTCAAGTGTGGACGCTTGGGAAGCCCCGCTTGAACCAGTTTTATTGCTTGTTTTTCGAGTT
>JBLIFI010000302.1:0-6221 GCA_047633715.1 Flammeovirgaceae bacterium | reverse complement strand
CGACTCTTAACCAACAAAACAACATCCCCAATTCAAGAGATCAAGGCTGTTTTTTATACTTATGGCAAGATTGAGCGGACGCTCAAATTATGAAAAAGTCGTAGGAAAAGAGCCTAAGACTAGCGGTGGGCAATTGTTCTTCTGTGAAGAAGAACCTACAATAAATCTTTGCAATAAATCATTTCAGAAAAATGCTTTGGTTGGATTTTGAAACTCGCCAATTGATGAGAAGAAAATTACCTCTCTTGTTTGGAGTTATTTGGTTCTAACTATTTTTGAAGGATTTTGCCTAGTGTCAAATACAGCAATTATTTCAACTCGTTGTTTTGGAGGATTCTCGAAATAGACCAAAATCTAGTCGTAGTGTCCACTACGACTCTTAACCACCAAAACACATCCCCAATTCAATAAATGAAGGCTGTTTTTTACACTTATGGCAAAATTGAGCGGACGCTCAAATCATGAAAAGGTCGTAGGAAAAGAGCCTACGACCAGCGGTTGTGATAGGAAAAGGGTTGGGGAATCATCAAGTCCATTTCAAAGCTAGCTCATACTGGTAAAATGCTTTGTCTCTGGAAATCAAAACAAGCTCTTTGTTAATTCTCGTACAATGCTGATTGAAGGGAAGTATGAACATTGTTGTGTAAAATACGTTTTAATATCTTTTACACTTTATTATATGTAGTTTTTTTCAATTCGTTTTATTTCTTCTTTAATTGAGGGAAGTTTTTAAAGAAATCTGATATTTCCGTTCGTGTTGCCTGCCAATTCGTTCCTCTTTTTTCGCTCATTGTTACTATTCCCAAAAGACTATCTAAGTCATTCGCAACATGCTCAATTAAGCCGTTTGATGCTGACCAATAAGGTTTTCCTTCTACCATTTCTAGGGAAACCTGATATCCTTTTGATAAAATTGTCAAATAAGAAGGGACTTTCGTATTTCCTGTTGATATCATTGAATTTTTATTCGTTTTGTTTATTACATATAACAAATCTAGTCGTAGTGCCCACTACGACTCTTAATCACCAAAACACATCCCCAATTCAATAAATGAAGGCTGTTTTTTACACTTATGGCAAAATTGAGCGGACGCTCAAATTATGAAAAAGTCGTAGGAAAAGAGCCTACGACCAGCGGTTGCTTATGTCAGAGTCGAGCGGACGCTCGAAGGATGAAAAGGTCTTAGGAAAAACCTAAGACCAGATGGGGGCACTTTTATTTTACTTCAATATTTATTGCGCACTCCCCTTGGTTATTATTTCCTATCTCAAATTCTACGGACATACCAACATTAATGAAATCAAAATCACTTGAAGTTTTAAAGCCCTTTTTATGTGCAAAAAAATCTTTTCCATGATGCTCAGATGAAATAAAAGCAAAGTATTTATCAGCGCGTATTGAGGCAATTGAACCTTTGTATTTTTCTTGGTTTTGTCTATTTATGCCATAAATATTTGATAATAAATTTTGTAAATATTCTTTTGATTGATTTAACGAAATTTGATCGTCATATTTTTCTAATAAATCACTTATATCTTGAGCATTTTCTTGATTATGTGATTTAGGAATTATTTTTAAATATGATTTGATAAGATGACAGAAACCTTTGGTCATTCTGGAATCATAATTTCTTGAATCTACACTATTTTCATATATTTCTACGGCTTGTTTAAATTTAGTTATTGCTAAATCGAAATCACCATCTTTTTCAACAATAGCTCGAGCCCAATAAGAATAAACCGAAATTAAATCAGTGTTAATTATTTTGATTGTTTGCTTAGAATTTTCTAGTTTTTTCAGTAATTTATTTAATAAATTTATTGATTTTTCATAATCACCATTAGTAGATAGAATCCTTGCGTATAAAAGATTTGGATATTCAGATTCAGGTCTAATTTTAATAAGTTTTTCTACCTGTATTTGTGCATTTACTAAGTCACTAAGAGGGGACAAAAGGAAACTTCCATAGAAATACAAAAGACGCGGGTTCTCGGGGGCAATCTCTAAACCTGTTTTGTAATCAGATTCAGCACCTAATAAATCATCAGAAGAAGCTTTAATAAAACCACTAACTCTGTATACTTCAGCATAATTTGGTAGAATTGACTTTGCTTCACTAATGCTTGTTAATGCATCATCTATGTCGCCTTTTTTAGAGTATCTTAATGCATCAGCTAATAATTTTGCTACCACCTTTTCATTCGTGTTTGTAAAGGAAAGAGCATTAACACCAAATTCGTTGTAACTTGAAACTCTTGCAATATTTGAAGTGCTTGTTGTTAAATTACGCAGTCTTTCAGAAATTAGTTTTATATAACTACTAGCTATTGGATGATTTTTTAAAATATATTCTTTTGAGAATTCAGGGATAGAATATCTTAAATCTTGTTCATCACTTGTGTATTCAATTTCACGAGAAATAAATGTTGTAGAAAATAGTTCATTCATTGCTCTTCTTAATTGTAGAGAAGGTAATTCGGTTGTATAAACTAGTTCTGCATCATTTAAATTTTTTCTTGCGGATAGGATTGTTTGAATAATTAAGACCGCATTTTCTGATAATTTCTCATATACATTTGAAAGACAAAAGTCTAATAATTCATCCCTGTTATTTAGTACTTCATTTGGACTTATACCTGTCTCTACTGAATTAACAAACCACTTTAATGATAGTGGGTTGAAATGCAATTTATTTACAATCTCAATAAGGTTTTTGTTTTCAAGTTTATTAAGAACTGTTGATTTTTTAAGGTTCGCTAGACCTCTTATCAAAAGAATTGACTCTTTATCCGACAATCCAAGAAGAGGTCTTCTAAATTCAAGCTCTCCTAAACCTATACGAGAGGTAATCAGTATTTTACTTTCCTGCGAAGCATCTCTAATAAACTCTCTTATTTTTTCATCAAGAATAGTTTCTAGATTGTCAATTATTAATAAAGTGTCAAACAACTCCATGTATTCCAAAATTGTGGACAATTGGTTTTCTTCCTTGTTTGAACCATCAATTGCATCAGTTATTCCCTGAATTACTCCTCCATAACCGACTAATGTATTCTTGATTTCTTGTATTCCTGTTACTGTTAGCATTGTTGTTTTAGCTGATACCCAAATAACAATATCAAATGGGTTTTTTGAGCCCAAATCAAGAATATCATATGCTATTTTTAATGCTAAAGCTGATTTACCAATACCTCCTTCTCCCATGATGGTTACAACACGGTTGTTCCCTAAAATTAATTTGATAATTTCTGCTACATCTTTTTTTCTGCCAATGAAACCAGTTTCGTCAAAATCAGGTATTGGTAAATTGTGATGTGCATCTTCGTTTGATAAATTAAGAACAGGTAA
Source organism: Flammeovirgaceae bacterium (assembly GCA_047633715.1). Classification (GTDB taxonomy): domain Bacteria; phylum Bacteroidota; class Bacteroidia; order Cytophagales; family Flammeovirgaceae; genus JBLIFI01. The sequence continues at coordinate 2,872 of JBLIFI010000302.1, read as the reverse complement.
TGATAGAGTTAGAACATAGGATGGGTCTTCTTCAATTTTTGTTAATGTGGATTTAAGCGTTAGCCAAATGTCATTCCTAGATTCTTGCTTTACTTTCCCAAAAGAAAAGGCGATTGAAAAATCACCACTCATTAATGGACGGGTGTGCATTACTCTATTTCTAACGGCAATTAACTTCTCTAATTCGGTAATTGAGTTTTTTATTTCTTCAATTATAGAGTCTGGAAAAAATGGTTTGTTAGATAAAATAACCTTGAAAAAGTCTGCGAAATCTAAATACTGTATTACTTCATCAATGTTATCAGCAATTGGCAGGTTTTGGTTGTCATTTCTAAACCTTTTAACTGTATTGTCTATTGTTTCTTGGCTACCAATAAAATTTAGATCATCATGAAATGGTGTTAAGTGCTTAACAACTAGGTTTTTTAAATCAATCTCTATCGCGTAAATAATTGCAGCTATTGTTAGTCTTACTTCTGTTATCTGTGCCATTTGTTTGTGTAATTTTTACTACTGTTTTTTATTGTGCATACACATAACTATTACGTATATATTTCTTACCTCTCTAAAGTTACTATTTCTACGTGATAAATTAAACAGGATGTACTTTATACACGGTTAAAACTCATAAGGTAAAGACCGCATTCAATTTTGAAAGCCAGTAGCTCACTAAAATCAGCTAGTTGAGAATTTGATTTTCCTTACCAAATGCTTTCTCAATTCTTAACCAAGGCTTTTAAAATTGGCGAACACGATTGGCAGAGTGGAATACGAGGCGAGATTTGGCGATTTGAAATAAGCTGGCTTTCTTCTGATAAATTGTGGGCTTGCAAAATCCAACCAAAACCTTTTTTACTAACTGATGCGCAAGAGTTTGATTTTTTAGTGCGATTTTCAAGTCATCCATTTAACCATCGGAAAGGTCTGAAAAAGACCATTTCCGAGGACGTACTTTTACACAATCTAGTCGTAGCATCGGCTATGAAAAGGTCGTAGGAAAAGAGCCTACGACCAGCAGTTGCAATTTTTATTAGACGTTATTTATTAATTCAGCAACATTTCCCATTTCAAAGTCGATATATCGATATACACTTGCATGTTCTCCGTCATTGAAATTAATTTTTGCAGTACACAAAAAGGGGGCCATATGCTGAGGTTACGATTGCAAATCCATTACTGCCGTCTTTTGATGTAAATGTTTTCTTTCCCCAAAACTTACCAAAATAATATTCCAGATTGGGCAAAGCAAACCGAGTCGGTTACATCATACTCAATTTGCGTGGCAGGATTTACTACCGTGATTCTGTTTTCTTCTGTTTGACTCTGCATGGTCGTGCTGTTTTTGATGAATACAAGAAACCCAGCTCCTTATTGTGAGCTTTTGCAGAGTCAAACAAACCTCTCACTTTCGTGCTAGGAGTTCGGAGCTGGGCTATTTCTTGAAATGGATTTTCTGCTACTAGCAATTGGGATTATGTAAGAAATTTATTTAACTCTGCGTTGCAAATACAGTACTTGTCGGCAAGTCGGCAAAATTTGCAACAAAATATTGATAACCGTGTTATTGTATATATATTTGTAACGCTAGCAACAAAAACAACAACGTCAATAAAGACAATAAGCTATCATTCTATGAATCAAAATGGCGCACATATCAATATGCCAAGTGGAATCCAAGATGTTTTGGGTTTTATAGATTCGCTTTCTTCAGCCATGAAAAGAGTAAATAAATGGAGTGGTCGATTGGGTGTTTTCGTTTTGCTTCCATTTGCTTATATTTTTTCCTATATATTTATGTGGGGGATTTACCTTAGATTATCAAAAGATTATACGGGTACAGAAATAACAATATCTAATTATAAGAGTGCAAAAAAAATGCTGTCGGCAATTAGTGGAGTTTCTAAGGCTGTTGCCGAAACTTCCGAAAAGGTAGGGTTTGATTTTGTAAATAATCCACCGCTTCCTATCTGGATACTCTTAATGCCAGTAATTAAAATACTTAGAGCCTTACTTGGTGCTGGAGCTTATTTTGACAAAAAATTAGCCGACCTCGATAAAGTAGATTCTCCCTTACTAGAAGGATTTGAGTTAAGCACGGAAAACGAAGTTTGGCAAAGCCGTTCAGAGCCTTACAAATACGTTGCATAACTATTTGTAAACCATGTTCGATAATCCGTACCCAATAAAATACAAAGGATATGTGCGAAAGTCCGACAATTCGGTCAATCCACATATCCTTTACCTTTCCCATACCTACACATTCAGTTCCATTCGTGGTAAATCAGAAGAGACAGAAAAATCTGATACTTTGGAGAAGCGAGAGCTGAAAATGATAATTAGAATAGAAGAGTTCGAGCATTCTGTTTGCGCCATTAAATTCTACCCTAAAAGTTACCAAGACTCTCCAAATAAGTTTTCAGTACGTACTAATCAGAACGACACAACAAGAGTGTTGGCATCTTGCATAAACGCAATGACTATGCACTTGAAGCAAAACCCTTATGCTTCATTTTGCTTTGTGGGCGAGTCAGATTCTGACGAAGAGAAAGTAAACACACAGCGATTCAGAGTTTATAAAAATCTGATGGAAAATGTATTTTCACAAACTGACTTCCAGCATTTAACTTCTAAAAAGTATTCTTCTTACATTCTACGGAATAGACTTACGCCTTTGGCAGATGTAAACAAAATCGTTAAGGAAGTTGGAGTAATGAATCAGGTTTTTTAGGGATTCATCTACATTGCCTACAAATAGATTCTCTAGTTCATAGATTTCTATTTATGCCTTTCCGTAGCGTATTGGCTGTTTTTCTTCGAATAACTACAAAATCAACAAAATCTACACATTTCTGGGTTAAGCCGTGAGGTTTGG
>JBLIFI010000301.1:0-6224 GCA_047633715.1 Flammeovirgaceae bacterium | reverse complement strand
TTGATTCACTATCCAGAGAGAGATTCAATTAACGAAAACATCAAAGAACAACTGATTGTTGAATTGTACTCTAAGTAATAGAACTCTATTACTTAGAATCTTTTTCAGTTACTTTAATTTTTTCACAACTAGTGAAAAAATTATCATATTTAAATAACAGTATTCTATGTCTATTTTAGCTTTTCAAATGCCTGACAAGGTGGTAATGGAGAAAGCCGATGATTTCCACGGGTTTTTCGAGTTCAAACCACTTGAAAGAGGATATGGTGTTACAGTAGGCAATGCTTTGCGAAGAATTCTTCTTTCTTCTTTGGAAGGCTATGCTATAGTAGGTGTAAGATTCCCAGAAGTTTTACATGAGTTTTCCAGTATCAAAGGGGTTGTAGAGGATGTTACGGAAATCATTCTTAATCTTAAAATGGTAAGGTTTAAGAATACTACTGAATCTCCTGAGATGAAAATCAATGTAAGAGCAACTGGAAAGGATGTAATTACAGCAGGAGATTTGTCAAGTGGAACTACGGATTTCCAGATCTTGAATCCAGATTTTATAATTTGCCATGTTGATCCATCTGTAGATTTTGAGATGGAATTGACTTTGGACAAAGGAAGAGGTTATGTTCCTGCAGAAGAATTGAGACCAGAAGAGCAAGTTTTTGGATACATTGCTATTGACGCAATTTTCACACCGATTAAAAATGTGAAGTTTAGCGTTGAAAACACAAGAGTTGAACAGAAGACTGATTATGAAAAACTCCTCTTAGAGATTAAGACGGATGGTTCAATCCACCCTGAAGAAGCACTAAAAGGAGCTGCATATATTCTTATTCAACACTTTATGTTGTTCTCCGATAAGTCAATGACTTTCGAGACTGACAAGAAGACTGAAGAGGAGCCAATTGATGAGGAATTCTTACATATGAGAAAATTACTCAAGACTCCTTTGGCAGATTTGGATTTATCAGTAAGAGCTTACAATTGTTTGAAAGCTGCAGATGTAAGGACTTTGGGAGATTTGGTAAGCTTGGAAATTTCCGATATGATGAAGTTCAGAAACTTCGGTAAGAAGTCTTTGACGGAATTAGAACAATTGGTTGCAGACAAGAACTTGACGTTCGGCATGGATGTAGCGAAATATAAATTGGATGAGGATTAAGAATCCTCTTTTAAAGATAATTTTGGCAGACTTGCCGAAGAAATAGTTAAAAAATGAGACACGGAAAGAAATTTAATAAACTGGGTAGAGAGTCATCGCATAGGAATGCAATGCTTTCAAATATGGCAGTCTCTATTATCGCTGAAAAAAGAATTTTCACAACTGTAGCGAAAGCAAAAGAGTTGAGAAAGTTTGTTGAGCCTTTAATCACTAAAGCTAAAACACCTACTCAGCACAATAGAAGACTTGTTTACGGAAAACTTCGTAATAACAAAGAGGCTGTTCAAGAATTATTTGACAGAATCGGGCCTAAGTCTATGGATAGACCAGGAGGATATACTAGAATCATTCGTACTGGGAAGAGACTTGGAGACAACGCTGAAATGTGTATGATTGAATTAGTTGATTATAATGACGCAATGTTGGAATCAGCTACTAAAACTACTCGTAGAGGAAGAAAAAAAACTAAACCTACAGATGATAGCACTCCAAATGAAACTGCTGAAACAATTGTATTAGAGGGTGAAGAAGGAAGTGCTGAGGAAATAGTGGATGCAGATACTGAAGAACAAACAAAGAAAGAGGAGTAGAAGATGATTCTATTTTATCTTAAATAAAAAAGGGGAAATGATTGGAAACAATTATTTCCCCTTTTTTATGAACTTTTTATTCAATAATAAACCTTTTATTTTCAATCGAATCATCATGGAGAAAAATCAAAAAGCAACGCTGATGTTAGCAGATGGGACTACTTTTAGTGGTTATGCAATAGGGAAATTAGGGACGACTGGAGGGGAAATCTGTTTTAATACGGGTATGACAGGATATCAGGAGATTTATACTGATCCATCTTACACAGGACAAATTATCGTCAATACAAATCCACATATTGGTAATTACGGTACATTAGACTCTGAATCAGAGTCTAACTTTCCAACTATTAAAGGTTTGGTAGTAAAATCATTTTCTCCTGTAAATTCTAGAAATCAATCTATGGATTCATTACAGGGATATTTGGAGAAGCAAAATGTAGTTGGGATTTCAGGAATAGATACGAGAATGCTGGTTTCGCATATTAGAAGTAAAGGAGCAATGAATGCGGTAATCTCCTCTGAGATATTTGATGAGAAAGAGCTGAAAGGAGTATTGGGAAAAGTGCCAAACATGAAAGGCTTGGAGTTGGCTTCTACCGTGAGTACAAGTGCAAATTATTATGTCGGAGATGAAAATGCTCCGATTAAAGTGGCTGTTCTTGATATTGGTATCAAAAAGAGTATTTTGAAGAACTTGGCAGAAAGAGGATGTTATTGCCAAGTTTACTCAGCCAAAACGACTTTTGAGGAGATGGAAAAGTGGAGTCCTAATGGCTATTTTATTTCCAATGGTCCTGGAGACCCTGCTCCGATGGATTATGCTGTGAAAACAATTAATAAAATATTGGAAGCTGACAAACCTCTTTTTGGTATTTGCTTAGGTCATCAGTTGTTGGCAAAGGCTTGTGGGATTTCCACTTACAAAATGCACAATGGGCATAGGGGGTTGAACCATCCTGTGAAAAACTTATTGACGGGGAAAAGCGAAATCACCTCTCAAAATCACGGTTTTGGTGCAGTTCCTGAAGAGATTCAAGCGAGTGATTTGGTGGAAGCTACTCATGTCAACTTAAATGATGATACGATTGAGGGAATTAGAGTGAAGGGTAAAAAGGCTTTTTCGGTACAATATCATCCAGAGTCTTCACCTGGACCACATGATTCTAGGTATTTGTTTGATGATTTTGTCGCAATGATGAAATAGAAATTTCCAAAAAAACTGGCAGAGTCTTTCGACTTGCCAGTTTTTTTTCTGCGTATAGTATTTTTTACTTTCTGATTTCCACAACTGTTCCAGCTTTCACATAGTTGTAAATTTCATTGATAGCGGGACGAGTAAGGGAAATACAACCTAAAGTCCAGTTTTGCTTTTGGGCGATTGCGTGGTCATAACCTTCTGGCACACCATGAATCCCAATCTCTCCACCAATTGTAGCATTTTGTGGAATTGTTCCATTGGCTTTTGCTTGTCTGTGTTTTTTCCAAGATTCTTTATTTGGATAATCCAACCAAAGAAATTTTGCCCAGCTTTTATGTGGGTATTTAGATTGGATTTTAAGCTTTCCTTCTGGCGTGGAACCATCTCCTTCCATTAATTTATCATCAATGGCATTTGGCCCGAAAACCACAGGATATTGCTTGATGATTTCCCCATTTACCAACATGGAAAGGCGATAGGCTTTTTTCTCAATCAGAATACTGAAACTTTGGTTTTCAAGTTTCAGCTCCTTAACTAATTCAGAAAGCGGTCTATTTCCATTTTTGAGATTGGAATCATTATTTTTGAATCCTAGAATGACCAAAATAATGACAACAGCTAAAACTATTTGAAGAGAAATGTAGAGTGGATTCTTCATGTGAGTAACTAATTGAGTTCTTTTTCACTATTATTTGTGCTTACATAATCATCGCATTAGCAAATTCCCACATCACTCAATCAACCTTTTTCTTGGCAAAGCTCTACTAAAACTCCATTGGTCGTTTTAGGATGTAGGAAAGCGATTTTTTTATTGTCTGCGCCATCTTTCGGTTTCTTATTTAAAATCTGGAAACCTTCCGATTTGAGCCTTTCTATTTCAGAATCAATATCATCTACTTCATAAGCAATATGGTGGATTCCCTCGCCACGCTTTTCAATAAATTTGCTGATGGGGCTTGACTCATTCTCTGCTTCAAGGAGTTCGATTTTAGTTTCTCCTAGCTGAAAAAATAATGTATTCACTCCTTCTGACTCCACACGCTCAATTTTGTAAGACTCTTTTCCAAAAAGCTTGGTAAAAAGCTCCTTGGAATTTTCTAGGCTCTTGACGGCAATTCCAATATGTTCTACTTTTTTCAGCATGTTTTTTCAAAATGAGGTCATAAAAGCAACGCCAATTTTTTGCCTCGCAACTATTTTAGGCAAAGTGTAATAAGCATATCTATCTGCTAAAATCTTAAATTGTACATCATAATTCGTACGTTTTTTACTACCATCTTTTCTTCTCATACTGTTTCCAAGGGTTTGGACAGTAGAGTTTGCCAAATCGTTTGTGTTTAGGCCGCCCACTAGAAAATTCCAAATTTGTACCGAAGTTGAAAGTAAGCGAAATCTCATGTGAGCCTCCTGTGTTTCCTCTTAAAGTGTTCCCAACTGTGTAGTCATAGCTATAACCAACTGTGAATTTCGGGAGTTTGAATCCAACCAAAAGAGCAACAGCATCGCTGTAAGCTACGGAGACTTGGTTGTCATCTGTTCCTTCTTTATAAAGAGGAAGTGGAAGCCCTCGATACCAAAAACCTAGCATAATTGGCTGATAGTGCATATAAGCTCCCAAACTTAATTGGTCAGATGCGCCTTGCCTCAAATACATGAATGCAGGAGTGATTGTAAAATCGTAAGAATCAGTTTTTTGCCTGTTTACATCGGAAAACCCAATCACATAACCGCCTTGGACGGAAAAACGCCTTGGTAATCTGTCTCCATCATTTATTCCTGTAAGTGATAAATCGGGCTTATTGATATGAAAAACAGATGCACCTAACCAAAACTTTTTGGAATAAAGCAAAACTCCTGTGCCGACATCAAAAACATTCTTCACATTGTTGTTTTCAAATAAATTGTTTTCATCTGCTATTCCACCAGGCTTTTCTTCGATGATTTCCCCTCCACTTACCTTGATTTGGTCAGTAAAAAGAAGTCTGGAAAATCCCAAATCTCTAGAAATCATTCCAGCAGAAAGTCCGAATTGCAAAGCGACCTTCTTATTAAGCGGAGCAACATAAGAATAATAACCTGCAAAGGAAGTTGATTTGAAAGTGGGGACATTGCCCGAAATCATATCAGAGCGAACTTCATCTTGACTGAGGTAGAAACCGACTCCACTTTGATATTTTGGAATGTATTGATCATAAGATGCAGAGTATGTAATAAAGCTAGCATCTAGCGAAGGCCATTGATTTCTGTAATTTACAGAAATACGACCTTGTGCGGTTGCACCAGCAAAAGCAGGGTTTAAATACAACGGATTGGCATAGAATTGTGTGTATTGCGGGTCTTGCGCCTTTAATACTAGTGTTGCGCCAACAATTAGTAAAAATGTACAAAAAATATTTTTCATTTACATTTATTTTGAATGTCTTTTTATATACAGACGTGGCAAGTAATTGATAGGTTTAATATTTTTCGAGAAAACGGAAACTGAATCAATCTCGAAGTTCTTCCATTTTTATTAAAATGAGTGCTTAGGAACGGGGAATAAACAAATAGTTTATTTATCGCAGTTTGTTTTGAGGCTAGTCGAGGCGGAAAAAACAGTCATAGCACCGCTATGCCGAGTGTTTTCAACGAAGGATAGACCAAAAAGAAGCAAGAGAAAAAGTGTATTTATTTATTCTCCATTCCTTAGGAAGAGGTTATGCACAAAGTTAAGCAACTACTTTACCAAAAGATAAATCCAAACTCAAATCACATATCTTTTTGTATGTAATATCCGTATTGTAAATAAGTGTAAAGTTTGTTTTCTCTCAAAAAAAGCAGTAATCTGAATTTTATATTACTGCTTCATTCAGAATCATTACTAGAAAGGTACGGATTTTGAACTATTTTAACATCGTGAGTAAACCGACTGTTTTAGCGTCATAAAAAACTACCATGCAGAAATACTGTACAAGAGTACTACAATCCATATTTTTCTTATTTCTTATTTCAATATTCTCGTTGGAGTCTATGGCACAACTTGCTATTAGCGTGAATGGGAGTGCTGCAGTAACAGGCTGTGGTTCGCTGATTGTGAGCCATTCCGTTTCTGGAACAGATGGAGCTAGGACCATTTCTTCTGTTCAATGGAATTTGGGTACAGGGAACACTCCAGTCGGAAATCCAGTAAATGAGGTTTATGGCCCAGGGATTTTTAGTGTAAGCGTAACTGTTAATTATACTACGGGTGCGTCAGAAAGCACAACAGCAAACAATGTGATTGAGGTATTTGATTCAC
>JBLIFI010000300.1:0-6242 GCA_047633715.1 Flammeovirgaceae bacterium | reverse complement strand
AGAAAGGCGAAGGCAAATTATCATCATTAGATATTATCACGCTTGGTTTAGTAGTGCGAGATTCCCTTCTCGCACACAAAGAAGCGAGAAAGGAATGGCATCGGCCATCCGACTCGCTCTACTGAAACAAACAAACTTAAACAGACCATGAAAAATCCTATAAATCTTGGTCAAAAACATAGGAATTAAATGATGTAAACTCATTTTTAATTCTTCATTCTTAATTTTTAATTTATTTGAACTCATGGCAAAATTAAATTTCGGAGGCGTTGAAGAAAACGTGGTAACAAGAGAAGAATTCCCACTCAAACATGCGCTAGGTGTGTTGAAAGAAGAAACTATCGCAATAATTGGTTATGGAGTGCAAGGCCCTGGGCAATCGCTTAATTTGAAAGACAATGGATTTAATGTAATAATTGGACAGCGCAAGAATTCCAACTCGTGGGATAAAGCGGTAGATGATGGCTGGATTCCCGACCACGATTTATTCGATATAGAAACCGCTTGTGAAAAAGGTACAATCATTCAATATCTCCTCTCTGATGCGGGGCAAATCCAACAATGGGAAACCGTGAAAAAACACTTAACCAAAGGAAAAGCACTCTATTTCTCCCATGGTTTCGGAATCACTTTCAGCGATAAAACGGGAATCATTCCCCCAAAAGATGTTGACGTAATTTTGGTAGCTCCAAAAGGCTCGGGAACTTCATTGCGAAGAATGTTTGTGGCAGGAAAAGGCTTGAATTCAAGCTTCGCAATCCACCAAGATGCTACAGGAAAAGCATTCGATAGAGTAGTTGCGTTGGGAATTGGCGTAGGTTCTGGCTACTTGTTCGAAACAAATTTCGAGAAAGAAGTTTACTCGGATTTGACTGGCGAGCGAGGTGTTTTAATGGGCGCATTGGCGGGAATCATCGAGGCGCAATACAATGTGTTGAGGTCAAAAGGGCATTCTCCATCCGAAGCTTTTAATGAAACCGTAGAGGAATTGACACAAAGTTTGATGCCTTTGGTAGCAGAAAATGGCATGGATTGGATGTACGCCAACACTTCCACCACCGCACAGCGTGGCGCACTAGATTGGAGACATAAATTCCGTGAAGCAACCAAACCTGTTTTCGAGGAATTGTACGAAAGTGTAGCCTCTGGGAAAGAAGCTGACACAGTAATTTCCGCCAATCAGAAAGAAGATTACCGAGCCAAACTCAATGCAGAATTGAAAGAAGTAGGCGATTCGGAACTATGGCAAACAGGAAAAACCGTGAGGAAATTAAGACCAGAAAATCAGCCAGCGAAGGTTAGTCATTAGTCATAAGTCCAAAGTCTTTAGTAAAAAGAGAAAGCAAAAAGCATATTGTGATTTACAATCCCAATTTTGTATGAATTTTAGATTTGCAGTCGAATTACTCTTTCTAAAGTTGATGTAATTTGATAAAAATACTCTGAAAGCCAACTTCAAAGAATTTAGCTTCAAACAAAAAATATTACTTTGGACTTTGGACTAAAGACTTTGGACTAAAATTACGACTTATGACTATTCCCTCTCTCACTCACTCCATCGAAACGGCAAAAACCGAATCGGAATTTTTGGCGGTAATTGCCCAACTAGAACAAGCGGAAACTCCAGAAGAATGGTTGAAATATTATTACCTCTGTCTTTGCCACATTTTATTGAGCATGAAAGAAATGTCCGCCCAAAAGAAGGATGACTATTTAGATGAAGGCGATAAATACTTGCGGAGAGCTTTATTGTTGAGGAAAAACGATGACGAGATTTTGGTGTTAAATGCCTTTTGGTTACAAGCCAAGATTATGGTTTCAGTCATCTCCCGTGGGCCAATTTATATCGGAAAAGTCGAAAGTTTACTGGAAGAAGCGCAAGCTATCAATCATCGAAATCCGAGGGCTTACTTTCTTTTGGGGCAATCTTACCTCAACAAACCTTTCATTATTGGAGGCGGGAAGCGAAAAGCCAAACCCTATTTAATCAAAGCCAAAGAACTTTACGAGCATTTACCCGAACAGAAAAACGGCTACCCAGAATGGGGCAAAAATCAAGTTTTGGAGTTGCTGGAGAATATTTGATTAAATGAGCAACTAAGCAATTAGTTGGCGGTGTACAAAGTACCCGCCAATCTAAGAAGTAGATTGAAAACATGAGAAATCCAATCAGAAAAAGAGTTGTTTGGATTTCCCAACTGCGTCAATTTATTAGAAGTAAGAAAGCAGTTTGAAAAGCCGATTGCCAATCGATATTTATTTTCGTTCCGCCAATTTTGGGAAGGTCTCTCGAATTTAAAATGGCTTCTTAGACATTCCATGTCTCTGAGACATGGAATGTCTTTCACGAATGATTTCCCAAAATTGAATGCGGGGGCGAGATTGTGGAGATTCAAGAAGTCATTTCCTCATCTTTTCTCTTTTCATATCAAGACGGAGGTAGTTTCAGCCTGATTTTATTGTTTCGGAAACCTCTCGTTCTAAGCCGAAGACTGGCAGGTTCTACGAACACTTTCGGGAGTCGCACTCCAGCTTCTCAACCATTTCCTCATTTTCAAATTTACTGATTCACACATTTTTCAACTCGCCAAATCACTAATCCACAAACTCGCCAATTTCCTAAATCATCGCATCAACAAATTACCACATCAACGAATCAAAATGACTACTGAACTCGACAATCCAATAGCTGAAAAATCGGAATATTTCCCACAAATTTCCGCAATCCAATCCGCACATCAGAAATTGAAAGGCATTGTGGTTCATACGCCACTCTTGCCAAATTTTAATCTTTCCGAAAGATTTGAAGCCAATGTTTTGCTGAAAAGGGAAGATTTGCAGAATGTCCGTTCCTACAAAATTCGTGGAGCTTACAATAAAATGAGCGGATTGGATTTGGCAGAACTACCCAACGGAATTGTGTGTGCCAGCGCAGGAAACCATGCGCAAGGCGTGGCACTTTCTTGTAAATTATTGAAAATTCAAGGAACGATTTTTATGCCTGCCACCACGCCAAACCAGAAAGTAGAACAAGTTCGGAACTTCGGGAAATCCTTCGTGAAAATAGAATTAGTGGGAGATACTTTCGATGAAGCTTATGAAGCATCTATGAAATTTTGCGACTCGCAAAAAAGCGTATTCATTCATCCTTTTAATGATGAAAAAGTAATTGAAGGACAAGGCACAGTTGGTTTGGAAATCCTGACCGATTCCCAAGAACCAATTGACTACCTCATTCTGCCAGTTGGAGGAGGAGGTTTGGCTTCAGGAGTTTCCACCGTTTTCAAAACAATCAGTCCGCAAACCAAAATAATTGGAGTTGAACCCGAAGGCGCACCCGCCATGAAAAACTCACTCCAATTGGGCAAAAATACCAGTTTGCAAACCATAGATAAATTTGTGGATGGCGCATCGGTCATGCGAGTTGGCGATAAGGCGTTTGAAATTTGCCGAGAAACAATTGATGAAGTCTTAACTGTGCATGAAGGCAAAATTTGCCAAACTATGTTGGAACTCTACAACCAAGATGCCATTGTAGTAGAACCCGCTGGCGCACTTTCCATTTCCGCACTCGACCAATTGGCAGACGAAATCAAAGGCAAAACTGTAGTCTGTATTGTTTCGGGAAGCAATAATGATATTACCCGAATGGAGGAAATCAAAGAGCGAGCATTGTTGTATCAAGGTTTGAAACATTATTTCATAGTCACTTTCCCACAACGAGCAGGTGCGCTCAAAGAGTTTGTGGCAGAAGTTTTAGGCGAGCAAGATGATATCGTGTATTTCGAATACTCCAAAAAAACCAGTCGAGAGAAAGGTTCTGCTGTAGTTGGCATCGAACTTCAATCTCCAACCGATTTCCACCCACTCCAACAAAAAATGAAGGAGAAAGGCTTTTTTGGAGAATATTTGAATGACAAACCTGTGTTGTTTGAATTTTTGGTTTGAGGGAAAAGCTATTTATTGCACTATATTCTCAATAACTCCATGTTTCTATTTAAAAACCATTCTTCCATTACCACCGAAAGGTCAATATCTGATAAAATAGGAGGGCTATTTTTCTCAAATAATTCTATGCTATTTTCGCTATCTGTTGGAGTCCAGTTTGTTTGAATATCCTTTTTGCTTTGGCGTTTGAGGTAATCTGTGAAAAACCAGAATCCTACAAAGAGTAGAATAATAAAACCAATAATTTTGAGACTTTCTTTTTTCATGGTAAATTTAAATTGTGTGAATGTTACAAAGTGAAAGGAATTAAATAAAGATAGAAAAAAATAATTAATCTTGTAAATTTGTGATTTTTTTTGCACAGCCTTTTACCATTCTTCTTAGTTCAGATAAAATTGATGACACCTCACTAATGCCTTTGTTCTGTTCCATATAATCCATTATTTGCGTTTTTAGTAATGGAAAGTCTTCTTTCCATAAAGTTAATTCAACTTCTGTAAGAAGATTATTAACTTTATGGTGCTCTCTTGACAAGGCGTTCATCAGGTTCATTGATATTTCTTCTACTGCATCATTGTCTACCCATACTTGAGCTTCTGCTATACTATAAAATAATACTTGCTCTTCTTCCATTAGTTTTTTCTTGAAAAGAGCAATATCAGTAATTTTACTATTATCAATGAATGTGAAATGTCCTATTTCTACAGGAATATTAGTCGCTCTTTTAGCTAAAACATAAGCATTCTTATAAACTGATTCTAAACATTTAAACTCTTTTTCCAAAAGCCGATTCTTTTGAATTGAATCGAAACTGAGTCTAGAACTTAATTTTGCCAACTCAACATTATACGTGCTTTCAACCTTTTTAACCAAGTCAGTAATTTCTTCTATGCTTTCTTTAGTCGCTATATCCTGACCTAGTTGTTCCAAGTAAGCTCTGTCATCAGCGTATTTTCTTGTGTAATCATCTAGTTTTTTCGCTTGTTCTAGTCTAATATCTTCAACTAGTTGTGTTAAATCTGATAAGTCTTCTTTTTGTGCTGTGCCTTTTCCTTTCTCTTCCAAATAAGATTTATCCTCAGCAATGTCTCTGTTGTGGTTTGCTAAAGCGACATCAAAGTAGTTTTTCGATTTGAGTAAATCATCACGTAAAAGGTAGTTGATGTAGATAAATACAACATTAGTTATTGTGGCAATTGCCAATGCAAGCCATTTGAATTCTTCCATATGAGTTTGATAAAATTGTTATGGTTCTATCGTGAATTTGGTTAAAAGGTATAACAAAACTAATATTTGAAGAAATTACCTTATTTTTCGAGTTTGTTAAAACTCGAAAAACAAGCAATAAAACTGGTTCAAGCACCCACACTTGAACCTAATAACTTAAACTTCAAAATCATGAATTGCACTCAATACCCAAATTCACGATAGAACCATTGTTATTTTCCAAATATAACGATTTAGACTTTTAGTCTGAATCAAACAAAAGTTAAGATACAAAACCTCTTTTTTCTGCTTTTCCATATTCCCTGCTAACTTTAGTAAAAGAAATTAAACAAATAGCCCCGATAAGCTTGTTCTTCTGTCCGTCAGAACCACCTAAAAAATCAACCATAATAACTATTATGCTGATGGTTCGGCATTCCGATTTTTTTAGGCAATCTTGACAAACAGAATAACTTTCGCTTTTTTGGAACAATTTATTTAGTCTCTTTTACTTATGCGTTCAGAAAGCAAATTGGCAACTACTCAAATATGAAAAAGCTCACTATCTTATTCTTTTCACTCATTATTCTGTCGGGTTGCGAGCCTGAAAAATTCAGCAAGGAAAACCCTTTTGCTGTGATGGCAAAAAAATATCGAAATCCATTAGATGCTAAATTGGCACAAGAGCGTTTGGAGGATATGGGATTGGATCCTTATTTGGCATATTTTGAGATTGAGAATGAAGGAAGATGGCATGGCGTTTTCTTGGGTGCATTTCCCACATTAGAATCAATGATGAAAGGGAAGATTGATTATGAAGACAATCAAGGCTTAATACAGATTGAGCGAATCAACTTTCACCAAATCAGCGGAAATTTCATTGTTTTCAATTATGACGATTTGGAATGGGAAATTCCCGAAGATGTTTCGCTTCCAATTCCAGCCAATTCTTACGAACTCCTAAAATTATTACCTTTTCAAACGAATTTGAGAATAGACAAATTGATGGTTCTTGATAATGGCGAAAACCTTGTTTCTAGAATACAACCTGCTTCGGGAATGAAGTTTGATTTCCCTCGTGGTATTTC
>JBLIFI010000299.1:0-6246 GCA_047633715.1 Flammeovirgaceae bacterium | reverse complement strand
TTTCTTTCAACTCCATTTTCCAAATTCTTAATACAATTTACTAAAAGCCATTTTGCCTAGTTAAAGCTTTAATTATCAGATATTTAATTAAATACAGAATTTGAAAAATTAGGGTGGGAAATGTCGGATAGAACGTATGGATGAACGCATAGTAGCTAGCCCCTATCAGCAATTACATCACTTTATTAGCGAATCCCCCTTGGGATCACAAAGCAGTAACAGAGCGAGTAAACAAAGATATAAGTGAATTATTTTCAGCTAGTTAAGCACCTGTTGGTTTGATACTAGATGAAAGTGGCCATCGGAAAAGTGGTAAAAAATAGGTATGAGTTGCTCGTCAATATTTAGGTAGTATTGGCAAAACAGATAATGGTCAAGTAGGTATTTTTTTGCGCTTTAAGCCAACAAAATCAAGTAGTTCTAGATGCTCGTTTATACTTGCCCAAGTGTTGGACTGATGATAAGAATCGTTGCAAAAAGGAAGGCATTCCACTTGAAAATCAAGCCTATAAAACCAAGCCTGAGTTAGCCCTAGAAATGACCGAAAGTATGGCTGATAGAGTTGCCTATGATTGGATTGGAGGCGATAGTATTTACGGAAATAGTACTCCTCTGAGAAAAGGCTGGCAGAAGCTTGATAAGCTATTCGTAATGGACATTGGGGAGAATTTTCAGGTTCATTTGCAGAATCCAAAGCCTTATGTTCCAGTAAATAAATCAGGTGGGGGGAAGAAAAAAAATGCTTTTATCTCTGAGAGTAAACCATTAAAAGTCAAGAATTTACTTGCTAATATAGGTTCAATCGTTAATTTGGGGAAAGCGTTGTATTATTCTAATAAACCCTCGGTTGTTCTTTTGCAAGCTAAGAAGCTTTGGCTAGCCAATGAGATATAAGGTGGATTCAATAGACAACCTACAAAATCCAACAAAAAATATAGTTTGCGTAAGATCAGAATCTAAATATCATTTGATGTAAGCATAACTCGCTTCAAACTACCGCTTTTCTATTCCTCTGGGAAGAGGAATCTACGGAACACATGACTATTTTCTGGCAAGAAGGCAGATAATCATTGAAACTATAATGAATCATGTTAATCCTTGAAATCATGGGTAAAATAATAGGCTCTTCTGTTTCATTTTTGCGTTCAACTCATATATTTGCAATTATTTATAATTAGTCTAAATAAGTGAATTGTTATGAAAAATATAGTTTTAGGATGTTTCATGAGCTTGATTTTGTTGGCTTGTGGTGGAAAACAAGAAGCAGAAAACAAAGAGAAGCAAGTTGAAATGCAAGTTGTGAATGTATATTCCCACAGGCATTATCCTTCGGATGAGGAGCTTTTCAAGAAGTTTACTGAGCAGACTGGTATTGAGGTAAATGTGGTAAAAGCCAATGCCGACCAATTGATGCAACGAATTGAGTCGGAAGGAGAAAACTCTCCAGCCGATATTTTATTGACTGTGGATGCAGGAAGATTATATAGAGCAAAAAGCAAAGGTATTCTCCAACCAGTTACTTCCGATTTGTTGACAGAAAGAGTTCCTGCTGGATTGAAAGATTCGGAGAACTTTTGGTACGGAATGACAATTAGAGCACGGTTGATTGCCTACTCCAAAGATAGAGTGAAGCCAACCCAACTTTCTACTATGCAAGATTTGACTGACCCAAAATGGAAAGGAAAAGTGTTGGTAAGACAGTCGAATAATATTTACAATCAGTCTTTGTTGGCTTCCATGATTATGAATGATGGCGAGGAAGAGGCAAAAAAATGGGCTGAGGGAATTGTCGCAAACATGGCTCGCTCTCCGAAAGGAAATGACCGTGACCAGATGAAGGAAATTGTGAAAGGAACTGGCGATGTGGCAATTGTCAATTCTTACTATTACGGAATGCTCTTAAATGCAGATAATCAAGATGAACGCAAAGTAGGTGAGCAAATTGCCGTTTTCTTCCCAAATCAGGATGGCGTAGGAACTCACATCAATATTAGTGGTGCAGGTGTTGCCAAGTTTTCTCCGAATAAGGAAAATGCGATTCTATTCTTAGAGTATTTGGTAAGCCAAGAAGCGCAAGAGGTATTTGCTTCTACCAACTATGAATTCCCTGTGAATCCGAATGTGAAGCCTTCTAAATTACTCAAAAGCTGGGGAACTTTCAAAGCTGACACCTTGGATTTCAACAAGCTAGGCGAATTGAACGCAGAAGCTGTGAAGACATTTGATATGGCAGGTTGGGAGTAAATAGTATTGAGTAGCGAGTATCAAGTATTGAGACAAAAAGGGTCGGAGATTGTGAACTCCGACCCTTTTTCCGTTTTATAAACCTTATAATATCTATTAAAAAGCCTCTAAAAGTGTCTCCAAAGCGATTCCACGAGAACCTTTTAAGAGAATCAGAGAATTTGTAATTGGAGCGGAAGCAATGTGTTTGATGAGTTCTTCTTTGGTAGAGAAGAACTTCCCATCAGACTTATTGTGTTTATAGAACTCTACACCACAGAAATAAGCTTCCAAACCAAGCTTTTGAGCCAAATCTATCATGGCTTTATGTTCCGAATCACTTGTTGCTCCCAACTCTAGCATATCTCCCAAAACTGCTACTTTTTGGAGTTTGGTTTCGGTTTCCTGCAAACTCTCCAAAGCCTTTTCTACCGAAGACGGATTTGCATTATATGCATCCAAAATAATAGTATTTGAACCTTTCATTACCAATTGTGAGCGATTATTGGAAGGTTCATAATCGGCAATAGCTTCATGCATTTTACTTGCTTCAACCTCAAAAATTTTCCCCACGCAAACTGCGGTTTGGATATTCTCAAAATTATATCTTCCAATCAATTTGGTTTCAATAATCTCCTCTTCCGAAGTCATATAGCTAATAAATGGATTGGCAATTACATATTTCATGTAAGAATAATCTCCTTCCGCTCCGTAGAAAACAGGAGATGGGAAACGTTTCGCCATATTTTTCAGAATAGGGTCTTCTGAGTTGATGAGAGGAAGTCCTTCATTTTGAAGAAGGTAATTGAACAGCTCGCTTTTTGCTCGAATATTAGCCTCAAAACTTCCAAAACCCTCCAAATGGTCTTTCCCAATATTAGTGATAATTCCGTGAGTGGGTTCGGCAATTAGGCAGAGTTCGGTAATGTCTCCAATCTTATTATCGCCCATTTCCAAAATGGCAATTTGGGTGGATTTCGCCATGGAAAGCAAGGTAAGCGGTAAACCAATATGGTTATTGAAATTCCCTCCCGTGGCATGAGTTTCATATTTCTGTTCCAAAACAGCCTTCATCAACTCTTTGGTAGTCGTTTTTCCGTTGCTTCCCGTAATTCCGATGATGGGAATATCAAACTGCTTTCTATGATGATTCGCCAATTGTTGCAGAGCTACCAAAGTATCTTCTACCAAAATATATTGCTCAGACTCGGCATAGTTCACATCATCAACAACTGCATATTTTGCTCCTTTCTCAATCGCTTGTTTGGCAAATTTATTGGCATCGAAATTTGGTCCTTTCAAGGCAAAAAACAATTCTCCATCGCTCACGTTTCGAGTGTCGGTGGAAACAAAATTACATTCGAGGAATTTATTGTAGAGTTCGGAAATGGTCATTTTTTTGAGTATCAAGTATCAAGTAGTTGGTATCAAGATAAAAAAAGAGAAAAATCTTGGAGTCGTTTATATCTATTTTCCAAACTTAGAAAAATCTGAATGGTTTAGGAAACTCAATCTAATCAAAAACTCTGTCAGGGTTTTAAACCCTAACAGAGTTAAGCTATTGACAAAATATAAAGTTTCTTCTTCTCTTTAGGCTAAAACTTGCAACTCGTTATTTCATCGCATATTCAATAATCTTCTTATTAGGGTCGAAAGCTCGCAATTCATCCAATCCAAGAAATTCAATCCCTTTTGTTACCAGTTCTTCTTCTGTTTTTTGTTTGGACTTTATTTCTTCCAGTTTGTAAGCAAATTTCCCAGCTTTTGTCATCATTTTCAAGGGAATCAATCCAATCAATTCAGAACCAGTAACTTCTACGCCAAATAATTTAGCAGTTTGTTGGATTTCGTGAAAAGCCACATGAACAGGAGTCTGCCGAGTATTCGTGATATTGGTGGAAACTTGCGCCAAATCGTATTTTTTCATAAACCAACCAATTGCCTTTACACCTTTCAGTTTTCCGAATTTACGAACAGCTTTCCCGTATTTATCTCGGATGATTTCACATTTCTCGTTACGAATGATTCTGCCACTCTCCCGAACTTCTTTGGCTATTTCCGTGGCAATATCAGCAGACTTTGTGTTCAGGTTTATGTTATATGCAATTAGGAAGTCTCTGGCACCAATGACAGTTGCCCCAGTTTTAGGTCGGAACTCTGGCAAACCAAAATCAGGTTTATGAATTGGATTCTGAAGTTTGTTTTGCAATTCTTCATATTCTCCCGACCGAATATAAGCCAAGTTTTTACGCTCTGTTTTAAAGGCAGAAGCTTCATAACAATAGACAGGAAAGTCAAGCTCCTCTCCTACCCTTTTTGCCAAAGCCCTTGCCAAATGCACCACTTCTTCCATACTAATTTTGGAAATGGGAACAAGTGGGCAAACATCGGTTGCTCCCAACCTCGGGTGTTCGCCAGCATGGTTTCTCATATCAATCAGCTCTTTGGCAGTTTTGATTGCTCGGAATGCACTTTCAACTACTTTTTCTGGCTCGCCTACAAATGTCATCACAGTTCTGTTGGCATCAAACCCACTATCTACCTCCAACAATTTCACGCCTTCTACAGAGCGAATAGAGTTGGCAATCTGCTCAATTATGGCTTGGTTTCTTCCTTCCGAGAAGTTGGGAACGCATTCGATGAGTTGCATTTTGGAATAGTATCAAGTAGTTATCGGACTTGCGCCCAAGTATCAGGTAGCAAGATTAGAGAAAAGAGGAAAGAATAAGGAGAAAAGATTTTGGTTGCATGCTTTAAACTGAGCGACTTTGGCAACCTAGAGGTTGCCAACTACAGAAGGGAATTTAGAGACAAAAATTGCTTTCATCTTTTTCATTCTCACATCTGCAAATTTACAAATCATCGCATCAACTAATCAACACATCATCAAATCAACTACGCATTCGCTAAAAACTTAACTGCTTTCACTCCAGGCATAAAAAAGTATGCTCCGCCTTTCATGGTTATAAATCTAGGCATCATTTTAGACTTCTTGCGAACTGGAAAGGATGGCTCTGTGAATTCATTGAATTTAACTCCTTCAAAATCAACATGATGCCCGACTACTGGGTCAACTTCATCGTAAAGTCCAAGGAATTTCGGATTACACATCCATTGTTTTTGTACGAGTTCAAACTGTCTAGCTAAATGAGAATTAAATGCCAAAAAATGCAATCCTCTTCGTTTGTCAGTTACTTCGGTTTCCAGAATTGTTTCTGGATTGAAATTTTTGTCAACTGGTTTTCCGTAGCCTCTTCCTCTTCGGGCAATGCGGTTTTTCTTCACAAATTTGATAGATTTCTCTGGCTCATCTGTGAAAGTATCTCTCGGATTAGCTCGGTGCAAGTGCGCTCCAATTGGGCAACCAAAGCCTTTTTTCTCGCCATAAGTGAAAATATTGGTAGGCTCTCCCGATTTGTCAGGGTAAAGTGCCATTGGTGAACCATTCGGCCATCTTCCAACCATTTTAGAAGCGACTCGCACAATGTTCTCGTCTTCTCCTGCTTTCTTTCGGTCTTCTACAACGCCTTCAATATACTCCCAAAAAGCTTTTACATCTTGCTCCAACTGCCTGAAAACCAAGAAACTTCCATTATTCCCCAAATCTCTCGTGTTTGGCAAATCGTTCGGAAGTGTCTCCAAGAAGTTTTTCTTATCCATATCCGAAGGCACACAAGGCGAGTCGGGTAATTTATCGTATTCGTTGTTGTGTCCGAGTACAAACTCGCCTAATTTGATTTCATTATCGGGGAAATCTTCTTTGCTTTTGACACCTATTATGCTAGGCTGACCAATTCCATCGGTAAAGCCAAAGTGTTCTTTTCGGGCATCGTGCATGAAAGATTCCGTATCGAAATGATGCATTACTTGTAATCCGTATGAATCCAATTTCTCAATCTGTTCTTGCTCATATTTTTCGAGCATTTGGTCATTCTCTGCATAAAGCATCAAAAGAATATGGATTTCATGCGCCTTATCTTCATTTCCCCATTCCCAATGTTCAGGCGCATTCTCTCCAATATC
>JBLIFI010000298.1:0-6252 GCA_047633715.1 Flammeovirgaceae bacterium | reverse complement strand
CTCCTTATCAAGCTCACTCCAACAGAGAAGAATTTCATACTAGCGAATATGATTTAAGTACGTTTGATAGCCATTTCTATGGAATTGGAATGAGATATGCTTTGGTTGGCGGAAAGGCCTGAAAAAACCATTTCCAAGGTATATTTTAGTTTTTTGTATAGTAAGTGAAAGGAATTAAATAACTTACTCCATTATATTTGTTTCTTTTTGGTCTATTCTTCGTTAAAAATAGTATCCATAGCGATGCTATGCCTACTATTTTTGCCTAGACTAGCTAGCGTAGCCCGACCTCAAAAATAAACTGCGATAATGGCGCACTTTATTTAATTTCTTTCACTGATGTATGAACTGTTTTGGCTATAGTATTCAAAATGAATACTATATTATAGAGTATTAAAGTAGAATTAGATATACCAATCGTGTTTGGCAACACAAAGAGTTCTAGAGATTTCATGTAAAATAGATTCAACTAGAATAAAAGAAAGAGGCGGAATCGTACATATTACGATTCCGCCTCTTATAAATTCTATAAATCACTTCCCTCTTATTTCATTCTATCCAATACCTTTTTAGGCTGAATGAATTTCCCTGTTTTGGCAGTATCTTTTGTATTTGCGCCAGTTTCCTTCAAAATTTTATAGGCTTCTTCTGTAGTCAATTTTGGGTTGATGGATTTCATAATTCCCAAAAGACCTGCTACATAAGGAGTTGCCATAGAAGTTCCGTTTAAACTTGCATATTTATTATTTGGGAAAGTAGAATAAATATTCACTCCAGGAGCAGCAATTCCCATATCCAAACTGCTGATGTAATTAGAGAAATTCGCTCTGTTCAAGCTATTATCTACAGCAGAAACTGTGATTACACCTTTACAAACTGCAGGAACATGCTTGTTTGCATCTTCGTTGTCATTCCCTGCGGCAACTACTACAATTGCGCCAGATTTCTGAGCATATTTAATTGCTTCTTCGTAAGCCTTATGTCTTCTCCCGAAACTTGGCCCGCCTAAAGACATTGAAATCACATCTGCTCCTCGGTCTGCTGCTTTGATAATTCCGTTGATAATTCCTTTCTGAGAACCAACTCCTTGGTCGCTCAAAACTTTGATACTTGTGATTTCCACAAATTCGCCATTCAATGCCAAAGAGGCAATTCCTTTTCCGTTGTTGGAGACAGCACCAGCAATTCCTGCACAATGAGTTCCGTGTCCTTGCACATCTGAATCGTATCTTTTATCCGTAGATTTATAGTTGCCTTTCAAATCTTCGTGGTCGGAGTCAATTCCCGTATCCAAAATGGCAACTCTTGCCTTTTTCTTAGGTTTCACATCTCCATTTCTGAGCATTTTGTAAAATCCAGCCACATCCATTTGTTGAAAACCCCACAATTGCCCAACACTTGGGTCATTGATTCCATACTCTTTACTTCCTTTTTTTGCTTCAATATCTTGTACCTCTGAAGGCTCAAGTCTGATAATTTCATTTTCATCTATAAAATCAATCGCATTGGTTGCGTTTAATGCTTCAATAATTTCATCCAATTTATCGGCATATTCTCCAGGAATATTTACCGTGTAAAATTCGTCCAAATCAGAATAAGAATCATATTCCAAGTCGGGGAAAGCTCTTTCAATCTCCAAATCGTAATCAGCCAAATCAGTCTTGATTTTATCTAATTGTCTCTCGTTTCGGATATCAAACATCAATTCCGCCTCTTGGTTGAGGTTTTCATTGAATGTAAAAGTAGATTTCAAAACTCCCATGTAGAAGAAGTTGACTCCTGCCAACAAGCCAATGATAAGTGTAAAAAGCACTTTTGGTTTATTCAGCAATGAATTCGTAACAATTACTGCCAAAGCCATAATTCCTAAATCTCTGGGAACAATCATTGCTTTGTAGAGTAAACTGCCATCGGTAAAGAAGACTGTTGGTAAATAAAGCGCAGCTGAACCAAGAAAAACTATTTTTGCAAAAGCAGTTTTGGATTTCTTATGGTCAAGCATATACCAAATCATTGCCGAGGCAATCATTGTCAGATAAATGTATGGATAAAGAGTTGCTAACATGTTGTTTTCTGTTTTGAGAGTGAGTTTTGTAAAATTGTGAATTTTAGGAACGGAAGATAAATAAATTACTTTTTTATTGCAGTTTATTTTTGAGTCTAGTCTAGGCAAAAATTGCAGTTATAGCACCGCTATGGCGAAATTTTTAACGAAGGATAGAACAAAAAGAAACAAGAGAAAATACATATTTATTTATTTTCCGTTCCTTATTTATCGTAATTTGGGTATATAAAGTTATGTATTTTCAACATAATTATGATTTAGAAGTACTAAATCCCATGATTTCAATGGTTTTTCCCCACATGAAAATCGAAACTGCATTTTTTACTTCTTTGGCTTCAATCTTTACTTCTAAGTTTTCTTTTTGTAATTCTTCGGGTAATGAAATCGGCTTCCATTTTTTGCCATCATTCCCGATAATCCCCCAAAAGCCAGTTCCTACTTCTTGGTATTTTACCTTTCCTTTTATAATCAATGTTGTCATATTTATATAAATTCATTTAATACTGAGATGCGAACAACTTTGAAATTGCATAGATTTACTTCCAAAAATGCAGAAAATCAGTTAAAATAAAGAAAAAAGCGCATAGAATTTTGCCTGCAATTATATAAGTGCAAACCAAAGCTTATGAATGGAGCGAAAAACCTTCGTTTGCAGAATGAATTACTTAGAAGATGAAATAGATAAGAAACAAAGCTCTTCTCAGATTTTTTTCTAAATCACTTTAAAAATGAAAACTAGCAGAAGGAAATTTATTAAAAGAATGATTTTAGCCTTTGTCTCATTCTGTTTTTTGGATGCTTTTTGGATTGAGCACTTTTTTGTGGAATGGAAATAATTCGATTTAGAGATTTCAGGTAAAAACATGGAATCAGCTTTTTGCAACTCTCAGATTTGCACCTCAATAAGTTCCGATGGCAACATGAAAAGCTCACAAAAGAAATTCATGATAAAAACCCTGATGTGATTTTCTTTACTGGAGACTCCATCGAAAAAAGTGGAAAGTTAGCCGAATTGGAAAAGCTTTTAGCATCACTTCCCAAGCGTACTCCAAAATTTGCCATTCTAGGAAATTGGGAATATTGGAGTGGAGAGAACCTATAGAAACTCAAAGAACTATATCAAAAATACAACTGCCAACTACTTGTAAATCAAAATACTACAATTAAAATCAAGCATTCTGAAATATCCATAATCGGAATTGATGATTACATAGCGGGGAAACCGAACTTTGAAATTGCTACTGATGATTTCCATAAAAAAAACATCAGTATTATTCTTTCCCATTACCCTGTTTATACAAATACAATTCGGAAAAATTCAACCAGTTCAAACTTTGATTTGATTTTGTCTGGGCATACTCACGGAGGTCAAATTACTTTTTTCGGAATTGTATTATTCACTCCCAAAGGAAGCGGACAGTTTGTAAGCGGCTGGTATGATGATGAATTTCCAAAAATGTATGTGTCAAAAGGAATTGGAACTAGCATTGTTCCGATACGGTTTGGAGCAAGAGTAGAAATAAGCTTGTTCAAAGCTTAAACTCATCAAATTAAAATGAGCAAAAATATGTTCGTGAAAAGAAGATGACTTTTGCTATTTTTGTAAAATAGGCAAAAAATCAAAAAATGAAAAAATACTTAGATAAGCTTACTCCTTTTCATTGGTTCATTATTAAAGCTAGCGCATTGTACGCATTATGGCTTTTTATATATCATACTTGGGGCTTAGGAACGGGCGGATTCGATGATAAATTCACCTTAATGACTGGCAGAGTGGCCGCTTGGGCGATGGGATTGTTTGGTTACGAGGCAAGTTCTGAAGCACAAAGCGCATGGGCAATGTTGCAAATTGATGGGCAGAATACTGTTGCCATAGGAAATCCTTGCAACGGATTGGTAATCATGGCTTTATATGCTGGGTTTATTATTGCCTACCCTGGAAAAATCAAAATAAAAACCATTTTTATTGTATTGGGAATTGGAATAATATTTTTGATGAATATGCTGAGAATCGTAGCATTAACTTTCAATTGGATGTATGCGAGAAGTTCGTTCGATTTCAATCATAATTACACTTTTACATTCTTCGTTTATGCTGTGGTTTTTGTCATGTGGATGATTTGGGCAAATAAGTTTTCGACTTTGAAAATTCAGTCAAAAGACTAAAAGTAAGTGGGAAGACCAAATCAATCTACATTTAAAACCTTCAAGGATTTGCATAATCGATTGGTTTTTAGATATTTTTGAATCTAATCCTTGAAGGTTTAATTCTGTCCAATCACTTACTCATGTTACACAAATTTCCATACTACTATACATTTTTCATTTTCCTCGGAGCCGATAGCACCCGCTACGAGTCGCATCGGATTTGAGAACTTGAATGCAAGCTCAGCTGAAGAACTGTCAGAATTGAGCCGACATGGAATGGGTTCTGACAGGCACAATTTCGCTTTTGTAGTAGTATGGAAAATTTCATTTCAAAAATGAGATTTACTATTTTTTTTTAGAGGATTGTAGTTAACAACATAATTAGCCGTTCGCATTCAATTTTGGGGAAGCTAAACCGAAGTTGAGCTGGGGTTTGATAGAATTTAATTTGGAGTGAAATGCATTCAGATATATGAATCAGTCCCCAAAATTGGCGGGGCGTGCCTAGCGATATCTAACCAACTTACTTAACTCTCAGGGGCTTGTGTCGAATCTCGGAAATATTGGTTTCTTCTCATCAATGTACAATTCACGAAATCCAACAGAAAAAACACTTTTTACTGAGTAACATCAATTACTCAAATCCATTTTTAGGAATATTTTTCATTTCTCTACACCACTATGTTCATTTCCGATAAACTGAGAGGCTTCCTCCTTGTTACCTTAGTCATTGTTCTTTTCACAAATTGGTATTTTTATCTAGATACTTATCGTCTTTTTCAGAGACTTAATGGAGATTTGATAACTACTTTAAAGCCAATTCTACCTCAATCCATTGCCAACAACGAGAAATTGATTGGAGAAATTATTCCCAAGGGAATCAGTTATGTATTGTTGACTGCGCTGAATATCTGCCTTTCGCTTACCATTATTTTTGTGTATTTTAAAGATAAGAGAATCACTTTACAAGGAGCAAAAATGATGGGAATTTATTTCTTCGTTGCCTTTTTTGCCATGAACCTATTCTACTTCCTTGGCTATCAAGATTATTTTATGAGTGCAAGACACGCACTCAACCTGTTGGCAACTCCTTTGGTAGAATGCTCCATGATTCCTATATTGAAGCTGGCAAATGCAGAGCAATTCATTAAACAAAAATAGGTTTAAAGAAATGATTCCGTTTGATAAATAGCATATCATGTCTCAATCCTCACAACTTCGATAAAAACTTACGCAAGAAAGAAAGAATAGCAATTAGATGATTATAGTAAAATAAGTAATTGATAATCAGTAAATTAACATAAATTGATTATTGATTATCAAAAATATAAAAACTTTTATTAAGAGTAAAATCAAAAATATCGAAGCATATAGATAGATATATTGCATCTCTTGGAAAGTGCAAAAACAGGCTATTGCAAGCAAATTCTCTAATTTTGCGCTTTGAAACAGAATGGCTATAAAATATGCAGACAGGGCTTTGTGCAGAGAGGACTCAAAACTATCAAAAGTATTACCATAAAAATTTGAAAGATTCACATTCCAAAACGCTTTTATCAAACAACGATTTAATTATTTACCTACTTGATGATGATTGTTGTCTTTTAGAATTCAATAATCGTTTTAGTTATTGGTTTGAAGCCATTTATGGTATTGAACCAATAGTTGGTATGAGTATTTTTGAAGGGTTGGAGTGTACGTTAGTAGGAGAAACAAAGGAGTGGAAGAGCCGATATGAAGAAGTGATTTCACTCGGTAAAAAAAGAAAATTTGTTGATATTTTTAAATCGGACGGAAAACATTACAACTCTTCTGTCTCATTATTTCCAGTAATAAACAATGGTAAAACGACACAAATAGCCGCATTTGTGAAAAATGTAAATGTAGAAATTGCCAATGAAAGAGCTGCCTGTCCATTAGGGAATGACTTTCAGCAATTGGTAGAACCGACATTTCCCACCCTAATTTTTCAAATTCTGTATTTAATTAAATATCTGATAATCAAAGCTTTAACTAGGTAAAATGGCTTTTAGTAAATT
>JBLIFI010000297.1:0-6253 GCA_047633715.1 Flammeovirgaceae bacterium | reverse complement strand
AACATAATACCAGTATGCAGGCCCAGAAAGTACTGGGAATCATTGAAAATCTCTTCTACCTCTTCGTAATGATAGAGCTTAATTTGATGAAGTGGTTGTGTGTCTTTTGAATTCGATTTGATAATGGGCGATTGGAGTTTCGCACGCAAGTAGAACGTGTGTTCTTCGCCTTTGAATAAATCAATCTCCAAGTAAGGATATCTGCCAAAATGATTTTCCCTAAGTCGGTAAGGCGTGAGCATTCCATCTCTTTGAACGGAAAGCCCGCCAAATAATTCAACCTCATCTAAAAAACCCAATGAAAGTAAAAAACGCTCGCTTGTACTCTCATTAGAGACTCTGAATCGAAGCCAAACTACCGTATCAACCTTGTCGTATAAATCATTTACCTCATTGATTGGTCTGAATCGATTACTTTTCTGCAACGAAACCTCTTCATAAGAAAGCGAATTGGTTGGGTCAAGCAAAACTTCGAGGTAGTTTTCAAGTCGATAAACTTCTTGCTCTTCATTTAAGATAAGTAATTCGGGAACTGCTTGCGCAACCCCAAATCCACCCAAAAAAAGGAGTAAAAAAGAGACGGTTTTGAAATATAAATTATTTTTAAAATCAGGCATATTTGAGGTGATTCCTTTGAGTCAATTTCCTTTACCTTCCAACGAACTCAAGTAGGTTTTAGTTTGTACGAAGTTAAGTAAGTTGTGGGATTTTTTGTAAGATTTCTCGGATTTGTAACTGATGTTACGCAGTTTAAAAATATTTTTTGTCGGATTTCATAGATTGTCTATTGATGAGAAGAAATTAAGCTTTTTAAAACTCCCTTTCAGATAGTGGGAATTAACCCAGTCGGTCATGTGTCGCTAATTTTGGGGAATTATTTGTCTATGAAGGCTCTTTGAATCAAAATAAACCACTTGGGGAGAACCGAACTCAATTTCAGTTTCGTTTCCCCAAAATTAAATGCGGTGTTAGCTTGTTGCTGTAACCATAAATGAAAATTACTACTCTATCTAACCGTTTTTTTGTAAAATTATGATTTTTAATATTTTACAATTATCCGCTGGTTGAGGTTTCTTAACCTCAACCTCATCTGTTTCTAGTCGGTAGCCGATGCTATTAAAACTCGATGCAGATTGAATCAAGGCTAAGAAGCCTTGATTAGCTAATAGCTCTCTCCTAAAGTCGGGATGACAAAACCATAGAAAAAATGCATCTATTTGTTGAAATTGCATATTTTGAAGATGCTATTATGGTTTATCTTATAGTGCTAGACAAAAGTGAATCGCTGTGGTCCGACCATCGGCAGAGTCCGTAGGTCCTGCCAGACGTTGAACGGCTTTAACACCAACCTTCGGCAGGGTTTTCTGGAATCGGACAGCCGATGCTGTCGCCATCGACACCGCTGCCGAGGTCTCGTTTTTTTGAAATGTCTAGCATTATAGGTTTATCTAAAATTGACTTTAATTCCATTCATCTGATGCTCATTCTACAGTCTCAAAAATCAAAAGACTTAACCCAATCCAACCCAAAAGAAAATAGCTGTGAGGTAACTCCAAAGTAGCGTAAATACAATATGAGCGCCTGTTTCAAAACGTTTTCCCCGCCAAAGTTTTGAGGAATAACCGAAGAATTGAATAAGCAATCGGACAAACCAGAAAACACCGAAACCAAGAGATACTTTTCTTCCCAAATTGGTTTCCACTATTTCAGAAGAAGAATTCAAACAAAGCCAACCCATCAGAAAAACCATGAATGCCACAAAAAAAGTGTGTACATACATCATTTGCCGATTGATTAGGCTGAGTGGTGCAAGGTCTTCTTTCCAAAGAAAATAGCGTGGGAAAATGATATGAATCAAGGCTAAAGCAATCAATAAAAAGCCGATGAATTTAAGGTGTATTTCCATCTTTTTGGAGCGTGATTCTGTGTACGAATGGATTGAGCGTTTGATTGGAAGTAATTTCCAAATTTGCTTTTTGGAAAGCAGTTTTCCAAGTTTTGAGTGAATGGAAATGAAAGAATCCGATATTATAGGCAATGAAATTGGGTAAATCTTGTAGGTGTTCAATCAAAATAATTTTCCCGTCTGGTTTCAGAATCCGCTTGGTCTCGTTCAGAAAAGCAACTCTTTCTTGTTCTTCTCTGATTTCATGCGCTGAGAAAATCAGGAAAACCAAATCGACAGTTTCCGACTCCAACAAAAGCTGAGAAGTGGTTACTGTTTGTGTATCTGGAAATGGCGGATAAGCTTTTCTTGCTCGCTTAATGGAGACTTCGGTGTGGATTTCCTCAGCGTAGAAATCCAACACTATTAATTCTGAATTTAGGAATTTCTGCTGAATCAGACTGCTTGTTTCATCAAACCCTGCATTTATATTTACAATTTTCAGCCTTTCATTTTTACCATCATTTGGTTGGATTTCGTTCATCCACTTGAATTTGTATAATCCAGACAAATCATAAACATAGAGCGAAACCAAAAGGGAAATGAGTGTGGTGGCAGAAATTGAAACAAGTAGAAATAATGCCAAAAACTGAAATGCTTGGTTCAGAAAAGGCAAAGCCAACCTAATTACCAAAAGCGCCATTATTGAAATTACATAGAAATGCCAGTTGAATCTGACGATATTCATAATTCCCTGAAATGGTTTTCTTACTGTTGTTTCCATTGTTCTGTTTTGCCTTTTTTCCAGGAATAGGGAATGTTTTCAACCACGAAGGCATTTGCCAAATTCGCTTCTGAAAACCCGAATGAGTTGATGAAATCGAAATGGTATTTCTCAACTTCTACAGGTTTTGGTTTCCAATTTTGCCTAACTCCTTCTATAATCAGGACTTCGTTTTTCTCCGCATCGAAAGTAAAAGTGAATGGAAGTGGGCCGGCAAATCTTCTAGCTTCTTTCCAATTGGCAAATGGAGAATTTGCTGGTAAGTTTACTTCCTTTTTTGCTGGATTTATTGAAACATCAAGACCTGATTTTTCGGATTTTATATTTTTAAATAACTGACTATCATAGCTTTGTATATCGGTAGTTGTGTAATTATAATGTGTAAAAATATTACCCAAGTATTCCATTTTCTTCTTATTTGTTTCCGATTTGAGAATGAATAATCCTCTCAATCTTTTGCCTTCGGGAGTTGTGTATCGCACGAAAATCCGATAGCCAATCAAGAAAAAATTATTCCCCATAAATGCTGGGAAACCTTTTGGGCGGAGCGATTTGGTTTTAACCATTGCCACAGCAATAAATGCCCATTTGTCTTGAAAAGTATCCAACTCGACACAAGGTGGAATCATATTTTGAAGTTCAGCTTTGGGAATGGCAAATGTGAGAACCGTTGAGCTTTCAAAGTAGGCTTCAACCGCAAAAGGATGGTTTTTGAGAAAATTAAGCATTTTCAGTTGGGTTTGGATTGAGAACAAACTCATTATAATAGACAATTGCCATAAACCCAATGGCAAAAAGCAGATTGAACTTTCCCCAAAGCAATAAATCGAGAACAAACATAAACTCCAACAGATTCATCAGCCCAACAATGCTAATTTGAAGAATTGCATTTAATCGGGATTTGAACTTACTGAGAATCCAAATTGCCATCACAATTTCGGAAATTCCAATCAAAATAGTCAATTCTCTAGCATATTCTTCGCCCAAAATACTCGCTACAATTTCCCTATGCCGAGGTACGAAATCCAGCACTTTGCAGTAAAGTCCGTTTACGAACCAGACAGTTGTAATGAGAAAAGTAAGAATTTTGTGTATGGACATTTTAATGTACGAATTACGATTTTAGATTTGGGAAATTTCGACTAAAATAAGTGGGAATTAATAGCTAGTTCAAGGCTCCAGCCTTGAACTAAAGCGTAAAGCAATATTTTTTCTCATTACTGACAATCACTCAAAGAAGCCTGTGGCTTAAATTACAACTCCTTCCATTTCCCCGACTCCGCATAATCTTTGATAATCAACACTCTTTCTTGAAGGAGTTTTGTCATGTATTCTTCCAAGAAAACCCAATCTGCCAATTCCCCCAAAATACCTAATGGAGATTTATACTCGAAAATATCAGTCATTAAAGTAACTCCATCAGTTTCCTCAAATAAATGTTCATGCCTGAATGATTTGAAAGCTCCTTTCTGCATTTCATCTATAAAGGAATCTGGGAAATCGAATTCGGTAATTTTTGAAGTGAGATTTTGCCAAACGCCTAAATGTTTTGCTCGCCAAGTTACACTTTCATTCAAGCCTATTAAACCTGTGGTAACTCCAGCAATTGCTTTTTCTCCTGTTTTTGCGGTAGAGATTTCATGTAAATCCATATTTCGGGAAAGGTCGAAAGCTAATTCTTTTGACGCATTGATTTTTGTGTAGATTGTTATTTTGGGCATATTGGCTTGTTAGGATATTATAAAAGCAATTAGAAAATTGATAGATAAAATCACGATTGAAATGAAGAACAACGTCATCTCTATTTTAAGATTAACCCAAATATCATCTTCCTTCTCTCTCAAATAAAGCGCAAGAATTGCAAGTAGAATACTGCTAGGAAGAAGCCAAGTCGTTATGGCAAAAAATGTAAAATAATTGTAAGAATAGACTACGCCTTCATTGGATTTAATAACCAACATCATTATAAAGCTGTAAACAAGTATCAATAGACTAAAGAATAGTCCTGTTGTTGCAAAAAAATTAGCGAGTTGAAAAATGAATAGCTCCATATATTTATTGCCCCAATATCTTTCTTACACAAACAAATATCCTGTTCCCAAAACCCAGCTTACCAACCAAATTACATTCAATAGGAAAGGCATTTTGTAGTTTTTGATTCTACGGAAATGTTCTCTAATCATGACAAATGCACTAATTCCCACTCCAACAAAAAGAATAATTGCACTTGGGTTTGCAAACAGGTTGAAGAAAACTAGCCAAGGCAAGAAAAGGAAAACCCCAACCGCTAAAATACTTCCCAAATGCCCGATGTAATCCATCCAGCTTTTGAAATCTAGAAATACTCGGGCAGTCATGGCAGTTGCGATCCAGCCTAAACCCATTGCAGGCAGAAACACCTGTACATTGTCAATCAATTCTGCATTCAGCAACTCTTTGGCGAGTAGAATGCCAGAAAAACTTGCCATAATCATTGTGAGAGAGATGAAAAGTAAGCGATAAAATAAATTAAAATCTGGCTCGCAATTGAAATTTGCGCCTTGTTCGTTGCTTCCGCTAATTACTCTTCTGTTATAAGAAATCAAAGAATAGAATTCTTTTGTGAGTTTATACATGGGTTGGAAATTGAGGATTTGAATCAGTTTGGGGAATTTCAGTCCGAGCATATATTTCAGACTGTCTAAACCGTAGAGAGTTTCCCCACCGTTGGCATCCATCAAGGGTATTTCATGTCTGGATTTTACTAAATCCAACTTCTGAAAAGTCTCTTCGGTAACATCTTCAAAAGCAAGTCTTCCGTTTTCGGTTAACATTCCCTGTTTCACAAATTCGCCTGTGTACCATTGGCAAAGTGGGCAATGGCTATCATAAATCATGATTTTTTCAGCTTCGTTTTTCATGGTTTCTGCATTTGGGTTAGTCAAAAATAATAAAGTTATCGAACTTTCAAAAATAAATGAAACTTGTTTAATTGGATGATGACTTATTATTGAGATTCCACAGAATGGGGAAACAAAAAAGCTGTCAAGTACCTGGTACTTGACAGCTTTCAATGAGTTTTATTGCTTATTTCTACTTTACATCCGATTTCTCTACTCGAGTTATAAAGTATTTAGTGTCTCCACGCCAGCTGAACTGAACGAATTTTTCTTCATAATGGAGTTTTACATTTTCGCCAGTAAGGGAAACCGCTTCTAATTTTTCAAGCACATCTGCCTTACTTCCATCCACAGAAAATGACCAAGATTCTTGGTTTACTCCCAAATTCAATTCGCCTTCATACGTTTTGAAAAGGTAGCCTTTTTTAGTGATTTTCATGATTTTACCCGCTCTGTATCCTGAACTATACGCTCCGTAATAGAAAAACGAGAAAACTCCTCCGCCAATGAGCAGAATGATAACGAACGAAACAACACCTATTTTTTTAGCAGAAGCCATAATTTTATCTTTGATTTTAACCTAATTGAACTGAATGCAAAGTTGTATTGAAAACTGCATTCTTGCAAATATGGTTTAGGCAAGGAACGGTGGAAAAATAAATTGCTAATTTATCGAAGTTTATTTTTGAGGCTAGTCAAGCGGTT
>JBLIFI010000296.1:0-6261 GCA_047633715.1 Flammeovirgaceae bacterium | reverse complement strand
ACTTTGAAATCTTCATCTACATAGCCATAGCGAAACAAAAGTTCCTGATTTGCATAACGTTGCCCTTTGTCAACCTGTTGGCTAGTATCATATTGAGCGGAAATCGTGGCAGAAAGCAAAATATTACCGAGACTACGCCTAAGACCAGCCCCAAAAATATAAGCATAATTTGTCTGCATTCTGGAATTACTGATATCAATATCAGGGCCTGAAACATCTGCCCCATTCACGACCAGCCTTTGAACAGATGCTTTAGAATTTCGCAGTAACCTACCAGTCAGACCTGCCTCAAGAAAAAAGCGGGATTTATTTTTTCGTCCAGCATAGTATCTAAATGCCAGCGGAAATTCAATCCAACTTTGCGATTCATCGAAAACCAACTGGTCGCCATCAAACAAATTTTCTGAGAGTTGATATTTTATGCTCGATAATAGCAACTTTGCATTGATAGCAAAGTTTGAATGCAGTTGCAATTCTCCCATTATGCCAAACCTTGTTCCGATTCTTGCAGAAGCCGTTCTATTACTTTCTCGCAAACCATCTGCTTTGAAAATTTCTTTAGATTCTACATTTATTATTGGAGAGCTCAAATTTCCGCCAAGCACAAGCCCGAAAGAGGCAATTGGGTTCGTTCGGAAACTATTGTGCAATTGCACCAACTCCACCGGTTCAGTCGCCACATTGGGAATATAGTTTGGATTGACTCCTAGCAATTTCCTGTATTCTTCTTGTGCCTTCCCCGATTTATCTAGAAAAGTATAGCAAAGCACCAGAAGTTTATGCGCTTCTTCTAGCTGATTTTTCTCAAAATTATCCTCTTGGGCACAATCTTCAATTAGGCTGATTGCTTTCAGCAGTTCGCCTTCCTCATAAAGCCTTTGCGCTCGAGACAAGTTCTGAATACACACAACCCTATCAGATTGCGCTAACAAAAAGTGTGAGCTGAAAAGCATTCCAACAAGAAAGGTTATTTTAGGTAATACACTCATTTTTTTTCGGATACGCTATGCTGTATTTTCTTTTCGTAATCAATCTTCAATAGTATAAAAACCAAGTAAGACTAGCTATGGAGCAAGTTTACGCTTGTGCCGAATACCCACAAGTAGCATTACTACAAGCGTCTACTCATTGCTTTCGTATTTAGTAAGGATAAGGAATGTCTTTGCCCACAAACTGCTCCCATTCTCGCTTCGACAGTTTTTCGGTTGCTTTCTGATTGATTTTTTTGGCAACAGAAGTAGTATTGAGTGGATATTTTTTTAATGTCCCATCGGAAAGCCCCAAGAATAGTTCTTGGGAGTTTTCTGAGAAAACAGCACTCCAAACCCAACTCTCATGGTCGTTCAAATAAATAAGCGGGTTGTTTGGATTGAGTATATTCCAGACCCGAGCGGTGTTATCTAAACTACCCGAAACCAGTAATTTGGAATCAGGGCTGAATTTGAGCAAACTGATTCCCGCATAATGCCCAGTCATATTCTGAATAAGTTTTCTGGTTTCCAAGTTAAAAAGGTTCATTCTCCCTGATTGATAGCCGACTATAATCCTATTCTGAGTTTGGCTAATGGCAAAAGTAGTTCCTATTACCCCTTTTTCTTCCAAAATTATTTCTGGCGGATTGTCAAAATTGTCCCATTTCAATACTCTTGTAAACCCTCTCGAATTGCTGACTGCCAACGCATAACTTGCACCATCCACTAGTTGAAATTGTTTGATGTAGCCAATATCTTCGGTAATAGTCAAACTATTGCTTGCTCCCGTTTCCAATGCAGAGAGACTGAGTTGATTCATTTCCCCTTCTTGGGTTTTAGAGGCGGGTAGCCAACTCCAACTTAGTAAATGACCATCAGACTCAATCATTCCCATTACAGGGTTCGGATGAATATAAACTGGTGTCTCTGAATTTAGTGTTTTTATTTCCCCATTGCTTAGACCAACATAGGTTTTGCCATTTGAAGTATTCAGCAAACTACGTGCATATTTTTTGATTTGCGTTTTTTCGGTGGTGTTATCATTCAACTTATAATTTTCCAACAAACCTCTGTTTTCTATATCCCAAACTTTTACATTTCCATCGCTACTCAAGCTGTAAAGCATCTTTCCTTTTATGCCCAATGAGCGAATCACGTTTTTATTACCTGCATTTTTAGGAAGCCCAGACTCATTATCTATCTCTATGAAACTATTGAACTCGCTTCCTTCTAACAGTTTTTGAGAATAATGCAATCCAGAATAAATATCTGGATTGAGTTCATTGTCGTTGTATTCTGAATTGAACTGATAGCTTTGTAAAGCAACTTTTGCTTTCAAAGAAGTATCTCTGAGTTGGAGGGATTTGATTGCCAGAGTTTGTGCCAACGCCTTGTATCGAAGCCTTTCTGCTTCTTTTGCAGCTTTTTCAGCTTTTTCTCTTTCATCACTTGCCAACTTTGCATTTTCCTCAGCTCTTTGCTTGTCCTTTTCGGAAGCATTCTGTGCATCCTTTGCTAATCTTGCATTTTCATTTGCCAATCGTTCTTGCTTCTTCGCTTCTTCCTCACTTACTCTTGCTAACTCCAATGCTTCTAGTGCTTCTTTCTCTTTCAGTTTAGCTCTCTCTTCACTATTTTTTGCATTTTCTGCAGCTTCTCTTGCGCTAGCAGCACTCCCTTCCGCACGAATTGTTTCGTTTTTAGCAAATTCGGCTTGCTTGTTAGCCCTTATCGTTTCTTTCTCTGCTTTTGCTAGATTTTCCTGTGCTTTTGTTGCCTGTAAACCTGCATACACCCAAAACCCAATGGAAATAATGGTAGCAATTGCTAGAACACCTGCAAAAAATTTATTTCTTCGGGTTCTGTTTTTCTGCGCTCTTAACTTTGCTCGCTGCTCTTTGTTGAAGGCCTCTTTACTATCTTCCAAAAAGCCCATTGCTCGCTCAAACGAAACGTCATTTCGTTGTGCCCAAGCGTAGGTGGGTTGCTGGTTTTCTTGCCAAGCAATTGCTACTGCCAATTCGGGGTTTCGCCACAATCCAGTTCTGCCCACTTGGTACATGGCACCTGCTTCTGCCAAACGCAGATACATTTTCACAGAATCCGACTCTTCCTGCACCCAATCTCGCAAGGTTTCCCAAATTCGCATCAAGCTTTCATGGGAAATATCTATCACAGTATTAAAATCTACTTGCTGATTTAGCGGGGGCGTGAGCAATGTTCTGCCTTGCATTCGGAAGCGGTCAATTACTGCCAAAACCTCTTCTTCGGTAGATTTAGAGACCGCTGCAATTTCATGCAAAGGCGTAGGTCTCCGAATTCCCCTGCCATCTTCTCCTTTTTGAGTCAGGCATTTAAAAACTCGTTCGCAAAGCTGTTGTTGCTCATCTGTTAGTTCTGCATAGGCTTCGTTGGCGTGTTGGGAGAGCGCCTCTTCCATTCCGCCAATGGCTTCGTAATGGAAAATATCAATTGGATTGCTTTCAGTTTCGTACTTTGTCCAATAATCCCAAGTTCGCATGAGCGCATGCTGCAGAATTGGGAGTTGGTCGGTATTGTCTCCTAAATCATTAAGCAGTTGTTGCACCAATCGAGAAGTCATATTTCCACCTCCAACCGCTACGGGGCCCAAAATGGCAGTTCGCTTTTGGTCACGAGTCATTTGCGGAATCAGGTAATGACTGTCATTTATCAAACTCGTGAACTGGGGGAATTTAGCACAATCTCCAATAAAATCGGAGCGCATAGTCATGACTATGTAGATTGGCAACTTGGTTTGCTCAACCGCATTCGTAAGGAGTTTGATAAAAGCCAAACGCTCATTTGCATAGGCTTCATTTCTTGCTTCCTGAAATCTGAAAATTTCCTCAAACTGATCTACCAAAATCAGAATATTTTCATCTGCTTCATTTCTGTTCTGACTTATTAATTCCACCAAACCCAACGAACTGCTTTGCAATACTGCTTGGTTCACACTTTTGGTAATAAATAAATCGTTCTCGGTTGGATTGTTGTTTAAGCTAGACCTCGCAATGGACTCGGCAAGGTTTGCGATAGGCGCATTGCCTGGGCGCATAGTAACTACTTGCCAATTTGAGCCTGCTTCGGTCATAAACCCGCCATGAAGGCTGGGAATTAGCCCACAATACATGAAAGAAGACTTCCCACTTCCCGAAGTGCCAAGAATAGAAACAAATCGGTGTTTCTCCATTTTCCCCAAAACCTCATCAATTTGCCCTTCTCTGCCAAAAAACAGATAGGCTTCATCGGTTTTGAAAGGTCTCAAACCGGGGAATGGATTGGGCAATATTTTGACTCTGGTTTGGGTCAATCTAGTTGGAGTTTGTTTGAATGATTTTAGTTAGGCAATGTGATAATTTATGCTTCTTATTTAATAAAGAACCGAAATTAAATAAATGTGCTTTTTCTCTCGTTTCTTTTTGGTCTATTCTTCGTTAAAAAAATTCACCGTAGCTATGCTATGCTTCATTTTTTGTCCCAGCGGGGAACCGCTTGACTAGCCTCAAAAGTAAACTTCGATAAATTAGCAATTTATTTATTCCCCATTCCTAAGCGTAAAATCAGCTATCTACTTTTGCATATTCATTTTGCTGGATTTCCCCTAAGAACTCAGAGAGTTCTTTATAAGGAAAGCCATTTGTATTGGATATAATTTGCAGATTACTATACTGCTGATAAACTTCTTTAATCTGCTCTGCTTCTTTCTGTTCTTCTAAGCTAGTTACAAAAACCCCTAAAGGTCCTCTCTGCTTCGTTCTTCCCAACCCTGGCGACTTCATGATGTCTTGAAGTTTGGTAACTAGCCAAGATTTAGTTGCTTTTTTATAGAAAATCAAATTTGCATCAGACTCATTGAGGTGCTTGATGTGTGTTTCTCTATCTGTCGTCTTGTTGGTATTATCTGGCTGAAGCACTTCCATGTTCTGTTCTCTTACCCATTGTGCCAAATAATCGCTTGCAAAAAAATCTCTCCGGTCGGCTATTAAATAGACTTTTGGAGTGTGTATTTGGCTCCCATTACCATTAATCGAGTCATTGTTTGGAGAAAGCACATTTTGCTTGCTCACTCTTTCCAAACTCTTCATCATGACTGATTTGAATTCTTCAAGCCTCATTTGGAGAATTTCTATATTTTCTTGCGTGTTGGCATTCTTTTGCAAATCTCGTACAAATAGCTTTTGCTGTTCATCAGTAATATGCACATTAGGTTGCATCCAAATTACTTCTTTGAACTGATTTCCATTTTCGGAGGTCATTTGAGCATAACTAGAGGCTATGGAATGCTGAAATTCGGGGATGGCAATTTTATTTTCAGCATTAGCACCTCTTTCCTTTCCTACCAAATGAATGGAAAAAAGGCACTTTGGCAAGTCTGCCATCATTTGTTTATGCAACTCGGCAGAAGTAGGTTTAATATTGTTTTTTGGCAAAACCTGATAGCCAAACCTTTTTAGTTCCCTTCTAATCAGTTGTCTCTCATTATATAAATCCGTACCTGTTTCTGCCAAGAAAATGGATTTTCCCTGTCCTAATGATTTGATTCCTACTTCAGATTTATTCAAAATATCGTAACATAAATCTACCAGAATCATCCAGAAGGCATCATCCTCTTCAAACTCTGAAACATCTTTATATTCACTCAACTTTCCGCTTTCGAAATCCAAAAAATAGAAATTATACTGAAACAAGGCTCTTAACTCAGTCCGCATACTATCTGCGGGAATGGCAGATTTCATTATTTTTAATACTTGATAAGGCGTACTCTTATTTTTTCCTTGATTGAGAATGAACTCTTCTACATAATTTGAGTGGTATGTTGAGTTAAGCAAGCTCGGAGAAACAACTACCAAAATAATAGCTCCAGTTTCAGTAGGAACACTTTCTAGGTTTTGCGTGTAGGTGTTGAAAGAGATAAAATCCTTCCAGCCCATTCGCTCCATCACCAATTTTAGGTAGCGTGTGAAATTGTCTAACCAGCCATCTCCATCAGCCAAAGGCGTATTGTCCTCTTCAGTAGAGATAATATGTAGGTTTAATTGTTTCATTCAGGTTTATGGCAATTCAGCTAGATTATCCTAATTAAAATAAGCTTATTATTCTTTGTATTTACCTCTTAGGAACGGAAATTAAATAAGATGCTACTTTCTCTTGTTTCTTTTTGGTCTATTCTTCGTTAAAAATCTCGCCATAGCGATGCTATGACTGCAATTTTTGCCTAGACTAGCCTCAAAAATAAACTTCGATAAAGAAGTTATTTATTTAATCACCA
>JBLIFI010000295.1:0-6271 GCA_047633715.1 Flammeovirgaceae bacterium | reverse complement strand
CCACTTCTTTTAGTGGAAAAGCCTTGCTAACAGGCAGCATAGATGTAGTTGGAATTGCCAGTACATTTAATGATGAAGGACAAATTACTCTTCGCCAAGAGTCTGATGTGGCTACTGCTGGTTCTGGGCCAATAATTACTCCAATAGCAGACGTTAGGGCGATGTACAGTGGCTCCGATGTAAGTATTGCAGAAGATACATTCATTCAAGGAGTAGTCGTTTCTAGTAACGATAACTTGACGGGCAAGAATCTATTTGTTCAAGATGCGAGTGGAGGGATAGAATTAAGGTTCTTAGATGATAACACACTTCCTTTGGGAGAAGAGATTAGGGTTAATTTGAATGGAGGCCTAATCAAAAGATTCAACGATGGTTCATTGCAGATAGAAAATATTGACAATGCCAGTGCGGTAAGTCAAGGAACAGGAACTCTCCCAACTCCAATTGCCATTACAGTTACTCAATTGCTTTCAAAAGACTTCGAAGGGCAACTAGTAAGAGTAGAAGGTTTGACTGTTACTGATGAGGATGGCACAGGAAACTTCCCCTCTTTCGGAAATCTTATCTTTTCAATAGGAGTAGATACCTTCAATTCTTTCATTAGGAGTACTTCTTTTAGTGGAAACGCTTTGCCAACAGGCACTATTAGCGTAGTAGGGGTTGCTTCCACTTTCAGTGATGTAGGGCAAGTTACACTCCGACAAGAGTCTGATATACAATAGGTATAATTACATTGACATTTTATGCTTGGTTCAAAAAAACCTCATTCTTTACCGAATGAGGTTTTTTTGAACTCTTTTTCCAAAATCAGGTTCTATATTTAGAGTTTAGATAGTAAATTTATTTTCTTATCTTTGCACCGATTTTAAGAATCACTTCATTTTTAAAAATACAATTCAATGGTAGAAGAAAAATTAAACTACAAGATTAAGGATATCAATTTGGCAGATTGGGGACGTAAAGAGATTAGATTGGCAGAAGCTGAAATGCCAGGATTGATTTCTTTGAGAGAAGAATTTGGAGCGGCTAAGCCTTTGGCAGGGGCAAGAATTGCAGGTTGTTTGCACATGACAATCCAAACTGCAGTTTTGATAGAAACTTTAGTAGAATTAGGAGCAGACGTAACTTGGTCTTCTTGTAATATATTCTCTACACAAGATCAGGCTGCTGCGGCAATTGCCGTAACAGGAGTACCTGTTTTTGCATGGAAAGGAATGACTGAAGAGGAATTCGATTGGTGTATCGAGCAAACTTTGTTCAGTTTTAAAGATGGCAAGCCATTGAATATGATTTTGGATGATGGTGGAGATTTGACTAACATGGTTTTGGATCGTTACCCAGAATTGGCAAAAGAAGTCAAAGGAATTTCCGAAGAAACTACTACTGGAGTTCACAGACTTTATGAGCGAGTGAAAAACGGAACGCTTCCAATGCCTGCAATCAATATCAACGATTCAGTTACAAAATCTAAATTCGATAACAAATACGGATGTAGAGAATCAGCGGTAGATGCTATAAGAAGAGCTACTGATATTATGATTGCTGGAAAAGTTGCTGTAGTTGCTGGTTACGGAGACGTAGGTAAAGGAACTGCACAATCTCTTTCTGGAGCAGGAGCAAGAGTAATTATTACTGAAGTGGATCCAATTTGTGCTTTGCAAGCGGCAATGGATGGTTTCCGAGTTTTGAAAATGGAAAACGCCATACCACAGGCAAGCATTATTGTTACAGCAACTGGTAACAAGGATATCATTCGTCCTGAACATTTCAAAATGATGAAGGACAAAACCATTCTTTGTAATATCGGACACTTCGATAATGAGATTGACATGGCTTGGTTAATTGATAGCCACGGAGAAAGCAAATATACTGTGAAGCCTCAGGTAGATGTTTACAATGTGGAAGGAAATGAAATCATCGTTTTGGCAGAAGGCAGATTGGTAAATTTAGGTTGTGCAACTGGGCACCCTTCTTTCGTAATGTCTAACTCATTCACTAACCAAACTTTGGCTCAGCTAGAGTTATGGGAGAATGGTGCAAAATATGACAACGAAGTATATATGTTGCCTAAACACTTAGATGAGAAAGTAGCTTACTTACACCTTGCAAAAATTGGTGTAGAATTGGAAGAACTTTCTACAGAGCAGGCTGATTATATTGGTGTGAAAGTAGAAGGACCTTACAAGCCAGAATACTACAGATACTAGTAGAATCTGATAAGTAAAAGAGATTAAATAAATGGTTCCATAAAGACGTAGTTAGTTTTCTTGTCAAGATTGCGTAAAAAATGCAGCATAATAGGATTACGGTTAATTTTTTAGGTGATTTTGACGAGTAAAATAACAAGTCAACTGGAGCTAGTTATTTATTGTCTTTTACCAATTATTTAAAAAGGTTGGAATCATTAGATTCCAACCTTTTTTGCTTTAAATTTGTGCTGAATACTTCAAAATGAATCTAAGAATAATGAAAAACTCATTCGCAAAATCTATACTATTTCTCTTACTCTCTTTCACATTGTTCGCATTTTCCCCACAGCAGGACTCTACAAATGTGAAATCCAACGGAAAGCAGAAAATTACCGAAAGAGACTACAATAATGCCGAAATTGAAATGGCAGATGCTTGGCGAGATAATGGAAAAATTTATGTAGTAGTTGCCACAATCGCCTCTATTGTAGGCGGAATTATATTCTACTTGATTATTTTGGATAGAAAAGTAGGAAAGTTAGAGAAGCAAATGGAAGAGGACTGATTTAGTCTTTTGCTGATCAATAACTTCTGAATAGGTAATAGTAAAACCCTACAAACTCTCTAAAAATGGAAATTGGCTCTTTTGCTTCTAAGTGCGAGTTGGCATGAACTCCAACCACATTCTCAAAACCAAATCTCTTGAAAGCCAACTTGGTGCGAGAAATATGATAGTAATGACTAATCACCATAATTCTATCAGTCTTTTTTGCAAAGCCCAGCGTGTTTTTGGCAGTTAGGAAAGTAGTGTTTCCCTTAGAATCTGTAATTAGTCGGCTTCGTGGAATCTCATTTTCTACGAGATAATCTCTCATGATAATTCCCTCATCAAAGCCTTCTTTTCCAAAACCTCCACTTACAATTATTTTGTTTACGAAACCCAATTTGTAAATCTCTACCGCTTTGTCGAGCCTAGATTTTAATCTTAGGGATGGTTTCCCATTCAGTTCTACTTTGTTTCCAAGCACAACAGCAAAATCTGCTTGTTGTAATTCGTCAGAAAGTCCATCAGAAATAATGAGGATAGTGTGGATTAAAAAAAATAGAAGCCCTAATTTCACAGCTATTTTCAGAATTGAAAACAGCTGTGAAATACTTTTACCATTCTTCTTCATTACTCAAAAAAACTAAATGATTCTTCTCCTAATTTTTGGACGCATCTCAAAATATCGTAATGAACTGAAAGTGAGTTCTGCTATATTCAATATAATACGTAAAAGTCATTGGCGTCTGACGCTCGCTTCCAGGCGAGTGTCGCAAGGTGTCGGCTTCTAGCCGAATTAGGGTATTTCATCAATGTGCGACAAAATGAGATGCATCTTAATTTTTCAACTCCGTTTTGATTAAAACCTCCGAATGAAGTGTTCTGTGAACAGGGCATTTGTCGGCAATTGCCAACAGCTTTTGCTTTTGAGCATCATCTAAATTCCCCTCTAATTCAATTACTCTCTCAATTTGGTCAATTTTGGCAGGTTTTTTCCCATCCACCATTTCATTGTCTTCTGCATACGCTTTCCCATGTTCCAAATGAACTCGTACTTCTTGCAAATCCCATTTTTTGCGGTCGGCATACATTCTCAAGGTCATTACTGTGCAAGCTCCTAAAGCAGCATTTAGTAATTCATAAGGAGTTGGCCCGAAGTTTTTTCCTCCCACATCGGCTGGCTCATCGGCAGTAAGCGGGTGCTCTCCAGCCAAAATATCTGTTGTGAAACCGTTGTCTCCAATTCTTGCTACCACTTGTTTGGAGGTGCGTAAATCAGTCTTTTTCGGAATGGAAACATAGCGAGTTGCCCAAGATGCAATTACTCTACCCGCATAAATCGAATCGGCTGAATTGGATAGTAAATGGTCTGCTTCATCCAAAGAGACAAAACTTCTTGG
Organism: Flammeovirgaceae bacterium; assembly: GCA_047633715.1. Lineage (GTDB taxonomy): Bacteria > Bacteroidota > Bacteroidia > Cytophagales > Flammeovirgaceae > JBLIFI01. The sequence goes on along the minus strand of JBLIFI010000295.1, from coordinate 2,138 downwards.
ATGTTGAGCCGCTTTAAATATGTTTGTGGCGTTCTCAATTCCCACAATTGTATCTTGCGGAGCGTGCATTACCAACAAAGAGGCATTCAAATTATGAATCAGAGAATGGTTGGATTTCAATTCCGACAAGTCATTGATGAGTTGCTGTTTTACTGTGAAAGACCTTCCTCCAATGTTCACTTTTGCCGTTCCATTTTCTTCAATTTCCTCCAAGCTCGACTCAAATAAGTGTTTGACATGGTTTGGCTCGTAAGGTGCGCCAATAGTTGCCACAGCTTCTACGCTTTCTATTTTGTGGCGAGCTACCAAAACGGCTGCTCCACCCAAAGAATGCCCAATCAACACTTTTGGAGATTGATAGTTCTTGGCTAAGAAGTTTGCCGCCTCCACCAAATCTTGCACATTAGAAGAGAAGTTGGTTTCCGCAAAATCGCCTTCACTTTCTCCCAATCCAGTAAAGTCAAATCGTAACACTCCAAACCCTTCTTGGGTGAGTGAGCGGGCGATGTTTCTTACTGCAGTCAAGTTTTTATTGCAAGTGAAACAATGTGCAAATAAGACAAAAGTGTGTGGCTCTTGGTTTGCTGGGATTTCCAAACGGGCAGCTAGTTTTTGATTTTCGGAGTTTGTGAAACTGACTTTGGTGGTTCGCATAAGATGCTTGGGCTTAGGTTAGAATTAGTTGAGCTTCAAAAGAGTAACAGCCATTTTTTAGCTATTTTGATTGAGCATTTAAAACTATACCATGATTTAGGCTTTTGAGTTCCATTTTTGTACTTTGCGAGCTAAAAAAAATATATGTCATCACATCATATTGTCAGAGACGAGCAAGAACCTGCTTTGATTTTGTTGGATTTAGCGGATTCTATGTTCGATAGAGTGGGGGAGTTGTTGGAATGGAGTCCTGTGGTAGTTGCTCTGCCAAAAGCAATTCCCAAACTGGTAGAAGCGCAAATTAAAGTGGATTGGGCAGTTTTTGAACCTGAAAATGAACAGAAAATTCGTGCGTATTTGGAATGGCAATTTCCCATCAGCTATTTCCCCACAAGTTCAAGCTTATTGGAATTTGCTTTTCAGGAGTTGATTGCCAAGAATCATAAAGCGGTAAATGTAGTTCTGAATCAAGCGGACTTTGGTAAGAGATTGCCTGTTCTCGAAAAGTATGCCGAGAAAATTGACTTGGTCGCCTACTTGCCAAATTCAAGAGTAGCTTTTCTAAACTCTAATTTTGGAGGGTATGAAAAGTGGCTTTTGGCAGCTACAAAATTGGAATTATCGAGAGAGCCATTACGAACCAAGAATATGGAGTCTTTGACTGGGAATTTATGGAAGGTAATAGAAAACGGAACTATTAGTATAGAAATGGAAGGAGGGAGTTTTTGGGTAAAGGAAATTACAGAATAGACTTGTCCGTCATTGATATTCAATAAGTTATGAAAAACAAGCTTTAGTCTTTATCCAAGTTGTTCCTGTCATCGCCAGGCGACCCTGTCTGACTTTTGCCGCCATGGAATGGGAAGAATCTATCGACAGATATTACTAAGTTCTTCATCTGATTGCAAGAATTTAAGTTTCTAGGATAGTTACTTCGCAAGTCGGTAGCCGATGCTATCAGTATGGCACAAAAACATAAATATCTGATAATCAAAGTCGGAGAAGTCTAAGGAACGGAAATTAAATAAGATGCTATTTCCTCTTGTTTCTTTTTGGGCTAGACTAGCCTTAAAAACAAACTGCGATAATGGCGCACTTTATTTAATTTCTTTCACTAATAGAGATTATGGATATGATTTTATCATTTTTTATGAAGTTTAGAGTCTTTCCACATCAAAGTATCAAATAGATATTTGAATGAACAATTAAAGATACAATATGAAAAAGCTCACTTTTCTAATTCTTTTCTCACTTCTTCTGAATCAAGCAGTATTTTCTGCCAAAATCAAATTAGCAGATGCCATCAAAAAGCATCAAGTGATAGTAGAAATGGTTGGAAACGGTGGCTATAATGGCGAGTCTTTGAGAATGAAAGCGACCAACAAAACTAATTACCAGTTGGAGATAGAAGTGGAAGCGGGAAGTATATTTGCGAGTGCCGATGAAGCCGTGCAAGATTTGATGGTTACCAAATCTGAAATCTT
>JBLIFI010000294.1:0-6324 GCA_047633715.1 Flammeovirgaceae bacterium | reverse complement strand
CATAAATCCTGTCAAAAAAAAGCCTACAAACAATTTGCTGTTTGTAGGCTCAAAGAAACGAAACCTCTATTTTACTTCAACTTCATTTCTGTAATAATTCGCTGAATCTTCGCATCCAATTCTCCTTCTACTTTCTCAAAATCAGCCTTGTTTTCCAATGGCAATTTCACGCTGAAATAGAACTTGATTTTTGGCTCCGTTCCCGAAGGGCGAGCAGAAACCTTCGCTCCATCCGCAGTCAAGAATTGTAACACATTGGAACTTGGTAAGCCCATATTTTGCTCTTCGCCAGTTTTGGTATTTTTGGAAATTCCCGATTTAATATCTCTCACTTCCACCACTTCCGAGCCATCAATTGTCTTTGGAGGGTTTGCTCTGAGTTGTTTCATCATCTCGGCAATTTCCCCTGCTCCACTCCTACCCGCTTTGGTAATGCTGATTAAATGCTCTTTGTAGAAATTGTTCTGCTCATAAAGCGCAATCAACATATCGAACAAAGATTGCCCGCTGTTTTTAGCATAAGCGGCCATTTCACAAATCATTGCCACTGAGGCAATTGCATCCTTATCTCGCACATCATCGCCAATCAAGTAGCCATAGCTTTCCTCTCCGCCAACAATGAAATTCTCTTTACCTTCTAACTCCTTAATGAGTGCGGCAATGAATTTGAAACCTGTGAGTGTTTCGTAACATTTCACGCCATATTGAGCCGCAACTTCTTCAATTAAATCAGTTGTTACAATTGTTTTACAGACAAAATCATTCGCTTCTTGCTTGCCCTTTTCCTTTCTCGCTTGGAGAATATAATTGAAAAGCAATGAAGCAGTTTGGTTTCCATTCAGCAACACCCAATTGCCTTCGTTGTCTTTCACGCCAACTGCCACACGGTCCGCATCTGGGTCAGTTCCCAACAAAATATCTGCATTAGTTTCCTCCGCTTGCTTCAAGCCCATGCTCATGGCTTCCGTCTCTTCTGGGTTCGGATAAACCACCGTTGGGAAGTTTCCATTTGGCTCGGCCTGTTCCTTCACTACACTTACATTTTTGAAACCGAATTTCTCCAAAATGGCTGGAACAAGCGTAATCCCCGTTCCATGAATTGGTGTGAAAAGAATTTTCAAATCTGATTGAGCCTGAATCGCATCTGGCGCAACTGACAAACCTTTCAAAACATCCAAATACGCCTTATCTATTTCCTCGCCAATCTTCTCAATCAAATGCTCATTTCCTTCAAATTTAATATCAGAAACTGATTGGATTTTGTTGACTTCGGCAATGGTATTTTTATCATGTGGGGCAATTACTTGTCCGCCATCTTTCCAATAGGCTTTGTAGCCATTGTATTCTTTCGGATTGTGGGAAGCAGTCAGCACCACACCACTATGGCAACCTAAATGCCTGATTGTAAATGACAATTCTGGAGTTGGGCGCAACTCTTTAAACATGAACACCTTAATTCCATTCGCTGCAAAAACGCCTGCAACTACTTGGGAAAATTCAGGACTGTTATTTCGGCTATCGTGAGCAATTGCCACTTTCACCTGCTCGTTTGGGTAAGTTTGGAGAAGGTAATTTGCCAAACCTTGCGTGGCCGCTCCAACCGTATATTTATTCATTTTGTTGGAACCCACTCCCATCACACCTCTCAATCCGCCCGTTCCAAACTCTAAATCCTTGTAAAAACTATTGATGAGTTCCTCCTCATCTTCCTTCGCCAATCTTCTAATTTCGGCTTTCGTTTCTTCATCATACTGACCATTGAGCCAGCTATCTACTTTTTGTTGAATTGCTTGTTCCATAATTTTTGGTGTTGAGTAATTAGTATTAGATATTGAGATAAAGTTGCAATTTTGCTCGATTCTACAATTGTAGAGACAGGGCATGCCCTGTCTTTGCGTTGGTTTTGGTTATTTTGTGAATATATCTTGAATATCATCGCCAAGCGACCTTGTCCGACCTTGGGAGGAAACTAATGAATCAAATCAAATAGTTTTTTCACAAGCTCAAAATGACAGCCTGAAAATATAATATCTATTAAATTAATTATCAATTACTTTATTTCCCTCTACCTCAAACCGCCCAGTTCTCTGATTATACAGAAACACATATTTAACTGGAATTACTTTCGCAGGATTTTCAGGAGAGAAGCCTTCATCATAATAATCGCCTTGAGTTGTTTTTGCCCAAAGCATCAATTTATCACCTGAAAAAACAATGTCATTAAATCCATCTCTATTTTCATCGGCAAAACTAATATTTAATTCATTGGGTCTATTTACAGATTCGTCTTCATGCGCATCATAAGTTCTCTGACTATAATGGAGAATATTTCCCAAAACATTCTCCAATGTATCATTTGAGAATTTATAAATCTGATGTCCACCATTTCCTTTTGCAGTTGAACCCAACACCAAAAAAAACGGGTTTTGATTTGAGAAAATTGTAATAAAATCAGTTCGTTTCCCCCATGTTTCTTTCAACAGTTTTCCATCTTCAGATAATAAAAATTGAGACTTCCATGGATACGCTGCAGAACATCCATTTCCATAATCATATTCTATAAAAACATATTTTTTTTCAGACCCATAAATCTTTACTTTCTTATATTCAGATATCTTCTCATTCTTTTTTGGGTAAGGACTTTCATGAACCTCAAACTCGATAGCTGTTCGTAGATTTAATATGAACTCAGAAGTATCTTTTATTTCAGGAAATTCGGAAACATCTCTGAATATTTTTTCCACTTCTGGTTCAGGCTTAGAAATATTACTATCTATAACTCGACAAAAGTTTCTATCTGCAATTAGTATCAATCTAATTAAATCATCTTTCTTCGAATATTTTTCAATAGAAACAGGCAACCATATTTCTTTGAAATCACTATTATATGACTCGACTAGCTCAGCAAGTATTTCTTCAAAAACTTTTTCTGATACATTTCCAGAAGGAAATTTCTTATCATCAGGATATAAAAACAGACCTTCTTCTGTTAGTAATAAAGTCAATGGTAACAATATATCTGTTCCTTTTTTGAAATCTCCATACAGTTCTTGGGGAACAAACAATTCATCAGAATCGACTATTTTATGCTCTAGCATGGATTTGTACTCTTCCAAAATACCTTTTTCTTCTCTTTCAGAATCCTCTGAACAACCAAAAAGCAATCCTATCATTGCCATATTCAACAACCATTTCATAGAATACAAAGTCCAATAATTTAAGATTACTCAAAATACTTTTAGCGTGACGACTCAGAGAATCGTGGTACGAAAAATGTCAATTCCATACTATTCATACATTTCTGATTCTCCTCGGAGTCGAGTCACATCGGAGTCGAGAATCCGAGAACTGTCAGTTCTGAGGAACTGACAGGCACGAAAACCATATAATCATAATTCATATTCTTTCATCCTCAAATCAACCCTTCGCATTAGCCTCCACATGCAATTCGCCTTCGCTTGCTGCGATGATGCTAGAAACTGTGGCATCGCCTGTTACATTGACAACAGTTCGGCACATATCTAGGATTCTATCTACTGGGAAGATAATGGCAATCCAAGCAGGATTCAAACCCACTGATTGGAGAACGATAATAAGCATAATCAAACCTGCACTTGGCACGGCTGCTGAACCAATTGATGCGAGAGTTGCCGTCAAAACAATGGTCATTTGCTGTCCGAAAGTTAAATCTACGGAGTGGAGTTGGGCAAGAAAAACCACGGCTATGGCTTGATAAAGGCTTGTTCCATCCATATTTACGGTTGCGCCAATTGGAAGTACAAAACTGGAAACCTCTTCGGAAACTCCTAATTTCTCATTTACACATTCCATAGTTACAGGCAAAGTTGCCACACTTGAACTTGTGGAAAATGCCATCAACTGTGCGGGACTCATGCTTTTGAAGAAATGAACATACGCTTGCCCGAAAGACAAACTCGTTTTTCTGCTTGTGAGCAAAGCCATGAGAACTGGATAGAATAGGAAAATCATTGTTCCCAATCCTAACACAACTACTAAACAATATTTCAAAAGTGAGAATAGAATTTCTACAATTGCATTCGGATCATCTCCAGCCATTTCTGCTAGCTTTCCTGCCAATAAACAGAACACGAAAAATGGAGCGGCTGCCATTACCAAATCCACCATTTTAAGAAAAATCTCGTTTGCCGCTTCTACCACATGAGCAATAGGTTCTATTTTCTCTCTCGGTAATAAAATCATCGTAACTCCAAAGAAGAGTCCAAAAAAGATAATTTGGAGCATCAACGAATTATCTGCAAAAGAAGAGAATACGTTTGAGGGAATTATATCTACCAAAAAATTTAAAGGTCCAGCATCTTTAGTGGACTTTGCTGAATCCATGCTCTTTTTCACGAACTCATTCTCTCCACCTTCTTCTACTTTCTTTGTGGCACTTTCCACATAACTTGCATATTCAGGATTTGTCAAATAAGATTGATTATCCAAAATCTCCACACCTTCAGTTTGGGAAACCCAGATTTCATAGCTCAATCGGTTTTCAATTCGCTGCGCTTCTTCAATTCCCTTTCCTGGTTGAAATACATTCACTAAAAGCAAACCAAGTGAAACTGCGGTAATTGTGGTAAGCAAATAAGTAATCAGCGTTTTTGCGCCCATTCTGCCCAATTTGGTGGAATCAGACAAATCGGTAATTCCTTTAATGATAGAGAATAACACTAATGGAACGGCAATCATTTTCAGCAAGTTGATAAAGATTGTTCCCCAAGGGTTAATCCAATCTACCGTAAATTTATTCCAACCCAAGGCGCTAGAGATGAACGCCCAAGCGATTCCCAAAACCAATCCAATCAATATTTTCCAATGTAAAGCGAGGTTTTTCATTTGTTAGTGTAAAGTAGTTTGTATTAGAAAAGCAAGACTTAAGTACCTAGACTGAATTAAACCTTCAAGGATTAGATTTATAAAAATCTCACGATCAATTTATTATTTAAATCCTTGCAGGTTTTTAATATAGATTAAATCTGTCCACTTAATTAGTTGCTTTGAAGTTCTGATTTAAAACAGACTCGCAAGATAGAAAAAATACGAATGAAGCTGATTTTTAGATGGGAGATTTTTTTGGGATGGTTGAGAAAAAATTAATTTGAATGGTTTGAGAACTCGGTAGTGTGCTTTTCGTTCCTGCCGATGTTCGAGGTTGGATTGAGAAGGTTCTGAGAGTAAAATAGCTTTTTGTAATTTCTCCGCTTCTTAGACTGGCGGGTGTTGAAAAAACACACCGCCAGCTAGTTCGCTTAACAAGCCAACCGCCTTACAATTTTGGAAACTTCTAAACTGCGAAAAGCTTTCAATTTTCAATCAATTCAATTACCTAAAGCAACCTTCCAATTCTCCAAGGTTTCCAAAATTTAGCGGAATGACTAGAGCGGTTGGATTGGGAGTTCCCAAGGTAGTTCGTAGCCATCAACCAATTGGCGAGTTGCTAACTCCAACCAAAAAAACCTTTTTTTTGCGGATTGGGAGGAAAATGGAGAACAAAAATAGGTTATCTTTGCTTTATAAAATGTGCAAGCTTGCGGGAGAACTGCGTGCTTGCCTTTTGGTATTTGGAGTCATGAGAAAAAAGTCGTTTTAACTTGCTCGATGGCGAGTCCCATCGACTCAGAGAGCCAAGATACGAAAAAGCACCGTGCCACGACTCTTTGATGGAATCGGTAGCCGATGCTATTGCCTTCAAGTCGTTCAGTATAAACGATAAAATCAAGAAGGGAAATCTAATAAATTATATAAAACCGTGGTAGAAACACAGGAAATACAAGTAGTGAAGCCAGAAGATTTAGTGAGGCAATATGGGGAGGATAGTTTGACGCAGATTGCGGTGCGGGCGTTGCAGGCGGGGAGGGATTTGCGGATGAAGGGCTTTTCGGGGAGTCAGGATGCGTTGGCGATGAGTGCGATTTATGGACAGGTGAAGCAGACTTATGTGGTGGTGCTGTCGAATAATGAGGAAGCGGCTTATTACCGAAATGATTTGGAGCAGTTGATGCCGAATGAGGAGATTATGTTTTTCCCGACTTCGTATAAGAAGGCTTACGAATATACCAAAATTGAGAATGCGAATGTGTTGCAACGGTCGGAGACGCTGAATGCCATAAATGAGCTAGGTGGCGAACCTTGCATTATTATCACTTACCCCGATGCGCTGAACGAAAAAGTAATTAACCAACGTTCTTTGCGAGAAAATACACTTTCGGCAAAGGTGGGCGAGGCATTGGATACGGGGTTTATGATGGAATTGTTACAGGAATATGGTTTCAAAAAAGAGGATTATGTCTATGAAGT
>JBLIFI010000293.1:0-6334 GCA_047633715.1 Flammeovirgaceae bacterium | reverse complement strand
TTTTTCATTCAAGAGAAAAACTAAGACTAACTTATGTTGAGTGTTATGCAAATAACTGAAAATCAATAACTTAAATATTATTTAGGAAAATAAATGATTTGTATTTTAAGGGTGGGAAATGTCGGATCGTGTATTAAACCTGATGTTTTATTTTACTTCTACCAAAAATAACAATTTCATTGTCAAATTAGGCAAAAAACTCACACCACTTCCACAAATCGCCCCTCATCAAATCGCTTTTTTGCGGGAATTGTTCCCGTATTAAAACCCTCTCCAATAGTTGGGAATGCATCGGAAATAACCCAAAAAGCAGGTTTAGATTTGTAGAATAAAGACGATTCTGCTTTTTCGGTAAAGCTTGTCGCTTTGGCAATTTGGTTGAGATTTACCAAGTGGTTACTTCCCATAATGGCTAAATTTCCCATAAAAAGTTCTGTGCTGGTGGTTTCATTGGCAACAATATTATGATTGCTTCCTGCTTTTGGCGAAGTGAAAATGATTCCGTAAAGTTCCGCACGATTTCGGAAGATGGTATTATCTGCGCCAGATTCTCCCCAATATTTATCAATAATGATATTTTGCACAATGTTGCCCTCAACCAAATTGGCAAACGGGTAATGTCCGTGGAAGGAAATATCTCCAGAATAATTGCTGATAAATTCGGAGCGTTTCGGTTGGGTGGAATAATTGTAGGCAATCACATTTCCATTGGCTCCTTGTTTCAACATCATGCTGTGGCGCAGGTTTTGGAAAATGTTGTTTTCCACCAAACACTCACCAGAATGAACAGATAAAATTACGCCATATCCTTTTGTACCTCTGCCAGAATAATCAAACGCATCATGAAAATAACTTCCAGAAACTTTGATATTTGAACTTTGCTCAATTTGTACATGACTTCCTGCACTTCGTTTTCCCTCCACATTTTTAACCCAGCAATTTACGGCAAATTGGAAATAGACATTGAAATTCAGCCCGTTTCCAGGCTGACTCATTCGCTCCATCGATAAATGTTCGATTCCTGCATTTTGGGTTGGAGTGAATTTTCCCACTTCGGGTTGCAAGCTCAAATCATAGCTTATTCTGATTGGATTTTTAAGATGGATTTGATTTTCCGAAATTTTTACAATTTCTACCATTTGCCCAACGGCATATTGCGCCCAATCTCTCGGATTTACATCCCAACTGCCATTTTTCTGTCTCAGTCCCAGCCAATCGCCCGCTTTGAAATCGGTGGTGTTGGTAACTTGCAAAACATTTTCTCCTTTTTCAGGTCCTTTTTGGAGTGAGATAAATGTTTTAGGCGCTCGCCCTTTGAAGTTTACAAAATCGACAATAGCATTCCCCGAGTTGAAAATCAGATGCGTTTCTGAGGCTGATTTCCCTCTCAGAGTTACATTGGAAGGAATGGAAATTCCTTTGGCAAGTAAATATTTCCCAGCATTGAGTCTGATAACTCCACCGCTACTTTTTAGGGAATTGAGTACTTTCTGGATGGCTTGGGAATCATCGGAAACCCCATCGGCTTTTGCACCAAAACCATCTATACTCACTTCTGCCATTTTGGTTTTCGGTAAATTTATCAATCCGCTTACCGACCAATCTATTTTCCTGTCTGTGGGAATAGTTTGAGAATGTACCATGAAAAAAGAAATTAGAAGTAAAAAAGTAAATCCAAAAAAATGTCTTCCGAGAAAATTGAGTTTAAAATGATGCATTGTAGTAAAAGAAAAAGCCCTGCTCACCCAATCCGTTCAGTGAATACTCCATTTTGAGCGTAGAGTTGTAAAATGAAAAAATATCCAAACCCACCCCACCACCATAGAGCCAGCGGTTGTCTAGCCTGTTGGAGTCTGGTGCAAACCCTTTATTTTGACTATAACCATTGTCAAAATAAGCTTTCAACATCACCAAAACAGGTAGTGTGTTGAATTGCTTGAAAGGTACGTATTTTTTTATATCAAAAACCTTATCCAATAGTTTGAAACGAATTGTATTTCTGTTGTATGTGTATTTATCGGCATCTATTACATATAAATCATAACCTCGCACAAAATCTTGAACATAGCCAAGTCCTTTTGCTATTCCGTAAGGTTGGTTGACTGGGGAAGAAAACTTGCCTGCTACTTGATTTGCCAAATAGAATCGCCCACCCAAATGAGTGAATTTACGATAAGAAGCATAAACTTCCCACATATCTACATCACCAAAAAAACCTAACCCATACTTGGAAAGCTTAATATCCAAAATTTTTCCATTAAGTGGATACGCCTGAATATCGGTGAAGTTATAATTGAAACTATAGGTTAAGGACAATACTTTTACAGCCTGCTTTCTGGTTGTGCCATCTCCGAAGTAGAACGGGTTTAAATCTAACACTGAGTCTGAGACGCTTTCGTATAGAAACCGTGAAGAAAGAGAATGGGTTGTATAGAAACTATCCCTTTTTGATAGGCGAACATCATAACGAAATCTTTTTCGAACAGTGTTTTCAGAGTCCAAAAATGCCAGTTTGTCATTTTCGGTAGCATAAGGAACATTTCTATTTGTGAGATATTGAAAACCCGTGGACAAGCCTAATGTCCTGGCTTTGTTAATATAGGGAAAAATGTAACTGACTTTTACCTTCCTGTTAAATCCCCACCTGAAATCTACGTTGAAAGACTCATTTCTGCCCCGCACATTCCGTCTTCTGAAATTCAGTCCATACTCGGCTCTGTTTAAATCTCCTCCTTGGTTTTGCCACCATTCGTTGAAATTTCTGTCAGCCAAATCAAAAACAGGGAAAATATAAGTGTATAATTTCTCTATTACTTCCACACGGAGTTCAATCAACCCATTCCCAACAGGAGTGAAGCCTACTTTTGCTGTAATAAATAAGTTTGTATTGAAAACTTTATTGGCCTCTAACTTCAGTAAACTATCTAGCTTGAAAGTAGGGATTTTACTTCCTTCCACATATTGGAGTTCCCGTTTAATAATCCAATCCTTCGTTTTCTTATTCCCAGAAATGACTATTTTAATTATCGTAGCAGTATCGTTCTTGTTTTCTAGCCAATCCACATATTCAGCATTTGCCACAAACTGAATTTTTTCTGGAAAAAACACGGGAACACGCTTCACATCAATCAAATTTGACTGACCTGAAATAGTGGGAAATTGGAAAATAAAAATCCCTAGCAGTAGTAGTATTCGCCTAATATGTTTTTGATTTATACTCAATAAAATTATATTTTTTAGTTTGGAGACTGTTTTTTGTCGCTCATGTTACGCAAACTATTTTTTTTGTTGGATTTCGTAAATTGCTTATTGATGAGCAGAAATCAATTTTTTCGAAATTCGCTATTAAATCCTGACAATCAACCCAGTCAATTGCACCCCGCTAAGCGAACCCTGCCAATTTTGTGGAGCTCCTTGCCATTTTAAGTCCTTTTTGCTCCAAAGCCAACCACTCGGAAGTACAAAATCCCTAAAGAGAATTTGCAGAAACCTTCAACACATTCACTCCAACCAACCCTTTTGAAATTGACTACCCCGAGGGTCTTTCCTTATTAAACCCCAAGCTCAACTTCGGTTTAGTTTCCCCAAAATTGAATGTGGACGGCTAGTTGTGGACGGCCAGTTGCGAGCTTAATTAAAAACCTATAACCATAAATAAAAATACTCTGAGTAAGCAGTAATTTTCATTTGTAAGACGAAAAATTGTGTAACATCAGTCCATAAAAAGGATTCGGTTGTACCGAATAAATAAAAACAATATTTCCATCTGTTTCTATTTTGTATATTTACAGAATAGAAAATCGTCCAAAAGTGTAGCTTTTGTTGGATGATGTTTCTTAATAAACGATATTTTTTCACAAAAAAGACAATTATTCTATGGCATTTGGTTTTTTTAAGAAAAAGGAGAAAGATAGTGGTCCACATTACGACCCTACAAACATTCGGGCAATAGATATTCGCAAAGGATTCATATTTGAATACAATGGAAAAACTTGGGAAGCGGAAGAGGAATTCGAGTATGATTGGGGCGACAATAATTTCACATATGAGTTCAAAATAGTATCTCCTGACGAAACTGCTTTTCTTCATATAGAAAACGATGACGAAATAGAGTGCATTGTCTCCAAGAAATTCGCCTTTGCCAAATTAGATGAAAAAGTGGAAGAGAAACTCCGCAAAAAGGGAAAGCCACCAAAGGAAGTCAAATATGACGGGACTGTGTTCTACCGAGATGAGGAAAGCCCAGGCTATTACCGAAATATTGACAACACCAATTGGAAGGAACTCATTTCTTGGACTTATTATGATGATTCGGAAAGGCTTGTGTTGGTAATTGAGCAATGGGGAGAAAATTCATTCGAGGCTTCAATTGGGATTTCCCACAATGAAGATGCTTTTTCTAACATTCTGCCAGTTTGAAAAAAAGAGAAAAATAGCATCTGATTTGCTTTTTCATAATCACTTGGCTTAACAAGCCTATTATAAACTCATTAGAGTTTATAAACTGAACGCCTTCAATGTGCCTGTCAGCGTCCTCAGACCTGACAGATTTTAGCTTCACAATAAACTTGTGTTCATAATCTCATTTAAAAGATAAAATTCACGATAAAATAAAATCAAAATGTTAAAAAACAGTTTATTCATATTCCTAGCATTTTCCGTTTGCCTACTGACAGGTTGCGGTTCAAAACAGTTTGCCACTACTCCTATAGATGATTTCATTAAAAAGATGGACAAAGAAAAGAATTTTACCATTATTCTTTACGATATGGATGTGGAAGGTTCTTGGTCTAAAGATTACAAACATAAATACAAGATTATTACAGAAACGAAAGTGAACGATTCCACTTTCAAACCAGAGGAGAAAACCACTGATTGGATGCCAGTCGATGAAAACTTCTTCGAGATGCATGCCAACGATATGGGAATGGAGATTGCCGCTAAAACAGATGGAAAAGTAACTAAACAAACAGCACCTCCTGGCTATAGCAACTATGTTGGAAACAAACAATATGGAAACTGGCAAACAAACAGTAGCGGAGGCTCATTTTGGGCTTTCTACGGACAATATGCTTTTATGAGCAACATGATGGGCTTGATGGGTGGTCGGGTTTCCCGAACTGGTTATAGCAATTATAATTCTACTTACCGTGGCGTGAGACCTTACTATGGTACTTCTACTGCGAAATATGGCACCTTTTCGGCAGCTAATAAAGCAGCAAACCCTTCTTTTGCTAAAAAGATGTCTTCCAATTCTTCATTCAAAAGCAAGGTGCAGAGTAGTGCTTCAAGAAGTACCACGGCTAAAAACACTCGCTCAGGCTCAAGGTATAGTTCTGGTTCATCGAGAGGTCGTTCCTCTGGTGGTGGTGGGAAATAAAATTCTCTGAAAAGACAAAAACGAGCTTGGATTTTGAAATCCAAGCTCGTTTTTGGTTTGAACGAATCCTTTATTATTGTTTCCCTATCATAATGCGAAGTAGTTCAATAGAGCAACTTATCATAACTCCGACATTAACTATAATGCCAAAAGCAAGAATGACAGGTATTTTTCCTGTGGAATAGGAATAACCAAAGATAAGCACAGGCACAATGCTGAAATTCAAAATAGACATTCCCACCAAAGCGAAATCTGCCAAGCCTAAAATCGTAATCTTCAACTCCTCTTTTAGTTTGATTAGCGCAAGCAATCTGGAAAATAACAGGATAGATAAGAGAAATACATAAGGCTTTTCTAAGTCGAGCGAGTCAAGCATAAAAAATTCAGCATACAATACGAATAGCGCAAGTAAAGAAACTAAGATATGTATTGTTCTCATTCTCACTCCACTAAAAACGGTTCATAAAGTACTTTGTAAGTAAAAACAGAAAGGTGCGAAGATGAATAATTTCCCACCCAGGCTTCAATAGTGTCAGCTTTTTGGAAAACTGTAACTCCCACAGGTTTATGGCTAGATTTTTCCGTTCGCAAGACTTTCAAGGTTTTGGAATCCAGCACTTCCAATAAATCATCGGCATAGGAAACTGAGAATAGAAATTTATTGTCGGCAGAAAGGGCAATGGTTCGTGGGTCATCTTTAGTGGAAGCCGTCTGCAAAATTTTCAGGCTGTCTTGTCCCAACCGAATAATTTTTTCTGGACTGCTCAAAGAGGCGAATAAATGTTTGCCATTGGAAATAATATGCCTTGGCGTAATTCCCACTTTCGTATTCCGAATCAATTTTAGACTATCCAAGCGGATTGTGCCAATTGTGCTACTTCCCATGTGCCCAACAAACAAGAATTTACCATTGTCCGAAACACACATTCCTCGTGGAACAGAGCCTACGGGAAT
>JBLIFI010000292.1:0-6355 GCA_047633715.1 Flammeovirgaceae bacterium | reverse complement strand
TCTTGCTGTCGTAGCTCCTGCCAACTTTCCCTTCCTCCTTTCCACCCACCACGAACTCATCGACATGCACGATTCCGTCCATGGGATTGTTCCCGCTGGACTTCATTGCCTCCCGAACCTTGTGCATAAATAGCCTTGCAGTCCTCTCGGTAACCGAATATCGTACTGCGACATAGCTTGCCGACAGGCTCTTGGTACTCGTGGACATCTCGAAGCAAATATGGAATGCCTTAAGAATACCGAATTTGACCTTATGAAACAGCGTGTTTGCCGTTGGCGACTCGGTATGGCTACACTTATTACAGGTTTTGGAAAAATCCTTACGTGTCTGGCTTGCCGTATGCCCACATTTCACACATTCATAACTCTTCGCCCATTTCATTTCGGAGAGGTATTTCTTGCAATCTTCGTCCGTTCCGAACCGTGTAGTAAACTCTAGAACATCTTGACCTTTGAATATATCCATAGTAAGCAAATATAGGCATATTTTTGTATGTAGCTAGATAACTACCTCTAGCAATCTTTTTAACTGAGTAGGATGTTTGCTATTGAGGCATAAGAACAAGATGAAGTTTCTCAAATAAATCCTGAAATTCTTCTCCTTGCTCCGCTAAATCTTCATCATCTCTATTGTAATGCCACTCAACTTTAATTTTCTCTTTTATAAAATCTTGTTCAAGAGTAAATAGTATATGCCAAATAACCATTTGTGAAGCCGTATTTTGCTTCTTAACTTCAAAAACAAACGAGCTTTGTATAAAATCACGAATGTATTTTGTAAGCTGATTTAAAATCACTCCAGCATCTTCTGCCACAAAATTACCTTCCAGTTTTAATAAGTTACGATTTTCGTAAACATGAAGCCTTGGCAACCATTTTTCTGGATTACTTATGCAACCATCATCTGTTTGAATAATTTTGTGGCTCATGGATTTTTACTAACAAACTTTGACTTATGACCTCAGACTAATCCTCCACCGTATCTAGCTTCAACTGCTTATTTATTCTTTCTTCCAAAGAAATAAAGGTTTCAGTTCTCGTAATTCCTGTAATTTTTTGAATTTTATCGTGGAGAACAGTTCTCAAATGCTGGGTATCTCGGCAAATAATGCTTGCGAAGATATTATATTGCCCAGTTGTATAATGAAGAGTCAGTACTTCGGGAATTTCTGCCAATTGCTTTGAAACTTCTTCATATAAAGAATTTTTGAGAAGATATATTCCCAAAAATGCAGTAATATCATATCCCAATTTTTTGAAATCAATGCTCAAAGTAGAACCTGTTACGATTCCCAATCGCTCCATTTTTTTCATTCTTACATGAACCGTTCCACCAGAAACACAGGCATAATCGGCAATTTCCGTATAAGGCGTCTTGGCATCTTTCATTAAAGCAGACAAAATCTTAATGTCTGTATTATCAATTTCCGAATTTTTATCCATTTTGAGTAGTATTTATTGGCATTATTGAAATTGCAAACGTGTGCTGTTTAAAAAAATCTATTTATGGCATTCGCACTTTGCATTCACTTAAAACCACACTACATTTGTCAGAACGAATAAGCAAATACTCGTTACAAATACTGTGATTTCGGAAAGCAAAAAGGGTTCGATTCCCTCTATCACAGCCAGCATGTGTTTATTTTATGTGTTGTTTATTGGTTAAGGTTAAAGGTATGCGAATTTTTTGTATACCTTTTGTTTTTGCCCTTAAAGCAATAAGGCAGAAGTTTTGAGTCTTATTTAATTGTTTTGAATTTGGAAACTCAAAACAATTATAATCAAGGCTAAGAAGCCTTGATTAGCAAATTCGAAGTCCTCTATTTTCCTTTCTCTTTTCTCCTTCTTCTTTTTTCCTGTTAAACTTAAGACTTTGTACTTCAGACTAAAGACTTCCTTTAGTATCTTTCCATCTTTTCTCTTTTGTCAGGTCTTGGCTTCACTCGAAGTTGTCTTGTTACAGCTCCTGTTCGATTTCTAAAAATATCGCAAGCAGTATAAATCGCCTCTCTCAACGAGACCTCACTTGCGGTTCCTTTCCCTGCAATATCATAAGCAGTTCCATGGTCGGGCGAAGTTCTCACAACAGGCATTCCAGCAGTAAAATTCACACCTTTCTCAAATGCGAGTGTCTTGAACGGAATCAAACCTTGGTCGTGATACATTGCCAAAACTGCATCGAACTTAGTGTGAGAGTACATTCCGAAGAATCCATCGGCAGGAAATGGTCCATAAACCAATTTGCCCTTCTTGTGAAATTCGGTAATTACTGGCTGAATAATTTCCTTTTCTTCACTTCCCAACAAACCTTCTTCTCCTGCATGTGGATTCAAGCCCAACACAGCAATTTTCGGTCTGGAAATACCAAAATCATTTTTCAATGATTCGTAAAGCAAAGTCAACTTCGTATGGACTGCTTCTTTCGTGATTTTAATTTGCGACACAGGAATATGCCCTGTAACCACAGCCACACGCAAAGTGTCGGAACAAAGCAACATTAAGTTATCTTTCACCTCCATTTTAGTTGCCAAATACTCCGTATGACCTGGGAATTTAAATTCATCGGACTGAATATTTGATTTATTGATTGGGCAAGTAACCAAACCATCCAAAAATCCAGATTTCAAATCTTCCGTAGCTTTCTCCAATGCTAAAAAGGCACACTTCCCAGCCTCTTTCGTTACTTTCCCTGGGTTGATTTCAAAATTATCTTGCCAGCAGTTAATTACATTCGGCTTCTTCTCATTCAAATAACTGTTTGGAGTGTACTGATGATAGTTGAACTGCTCTATCTCCAATAGCCTTTTATATTTCGTAAGGATTTTACCCGAACCGTAAATTATTGGTGTGCAAATAGTATTGATTCTAATATCTTGTAATATTTTTATAATCAACTCTGGGCCAACTCCATTAAAGTCTCCAATTGTAATTCCAATATTTGGCTTTTTCCTTGTCTTTTCCTGTTCTATCGATTCCATAATTTGTAGGTTTTTCAATTTAAAGGCTAATCTATTGAAATTTTTTCAATTGTGTTGAAGTCAGTAGCCTTGGAATTAGAGAATTATATGATTCTGAGTACTATCGGCATAAATGTAGAAAGGCTTACTCCTTTCAGAGTAAGCCTTTCTAAAAAAATATTTATTAGTTGATTATCTATCTTCCGATACTCAATCTAGCAAATTCTTTTACTGTCAAACCTTTGTTCACTCCATTCAAGTACTGCTTTACAGTCTCTTTGTCGTTCTTTACATACTTTTGGTTCAACAAAGTATTGTCTTGGTAGAATTTCTTCACGAAACCTTCGGCAATTCTTTCCAAAATATTAGCAGGTTTCCCTTCTTCTTTCGCTTTATCTAAACCTACTTGCTTCTCACGCTCAACAACAGTTGTATCAATGCCATTTTCATCAACTGCAAGAGGATTCATAGAAGCGATTTGCATACCAATGTTTTTACCCGCTTCTTCTGAAGCTTCTCCATTCGCATTCACAAGGCTTACTAAAACACCAATGCTTCCACCATGAAGGTAAGCAACAACTTGCTCCCCTTTCAAGTAAGCATACTGGCTGATTTCGATTTTCTCACCGATTCTACCAGTCATTTCAGTAATATGCTCTTCAACTGTTCTTCCGTCAACTGTCAATGCCTTCAATGCATCAGCAGTTGCTGGCTTTTCAGCTTTTGCAGCATCCAAAAATTTATTTCCTAAAATAGAAAAATCATCATTTTTTGCTACGAAATCAGTTTCGCAGTTCAAAGTGAAGCCAATTCCCTCAGTTTGGTCATCACTTACATAAGCGAAAACTAATCCTTCAGAAGCATCTCTATCAGCTCTTTTTGCGGAAATTTTCTGTCCTTTCTTTCTCAAAAGATCAATAGCCTGTTCCATATCGCCATTTGCTTCTGAAAGTGCTTTTTTACAGTCCATCATTCCAGAACCTGTAATTCCCCTTAATTCCTTTACTTGCTGTGCACTAATTGCCATTTCAATATTATTTTTAAAATGATAAGTATCCAATTTGTAAAAAAAGATAGTACCTGATTTTACTCAAGCACTATCCTTTTTTTATTTTTTTACTTTGATGCTTTTCTTGCAGCAGTAGCTTCTACTTTCTGCTGATGAGCCTCAGATTTTTTGTCTTTCTGACGTTTGCCATAAGCTTCTTTCGCTTGGGCTTTCAAATCGTTAATTTCTGTTCTGATTCCGTCAAGGACAGATGAATCTCTATCTGCTTTCTTTTTGTTGAAAACTTCAGCTTGCTTTCCTTTCAATTCAGCAAGTTTATTTTCAATTTCTTTAATATCCATTTTATTGAAACTTAGGATAGTTCCCAAGCTTAATTATTGAGCTTGGGAATATCGTGTTAAATCAATTGATTATTTTGCGGGTGTTGTTTCCTCTTTCTGATCAACCGCTTTTTTCTCAGCTTCAGCAGCTTGCATAGCCGCATCATCTTTATCTTTCTTTCTCTCGCCTAATCCTGACTCAATCGCTTTTCCGATTGTAGATACAAGTAGAGAGATAGATTTGAAAGCATCATCATTTGCAGGAATTACATAATCCACACCTTTAGGGTCTGAATTTGTATCTACCAATGCAAAAACTGGAATTCCAAGTCTGTTTGCTTCTTTTACTGCAATTGATTCTTTTTTCACATCAATTACGAAAAGCGCAGCAGGAAGTCTAGTTTGGTCGGCAATACCACCCAATACTTTCTCCAACTTGTCTTTCTCACGAGTTTTCATCAAACGCTCTCTTTTCGCTAAGTTGGTGTAAGACTCATCTTTCATCATCTTGTCGATAGAGGACATTTTTTTGATTGATTTTCTTACTGTAGAGAAGTTAGTAAGCATTCCGCCCAACCATCTTTCTGTTACATAAGGCATGTTCAATCTACTTGCCTCTTGGATTACAATCTCTTGTGCCTGCTTTTTAGTAGCCACAAACATGATTTTCCTTCCAGACTTTGCAATATTTTTCATTGCATTGCAAGCAGTTTCAAGTGCTACTGAAGTCTTGTTGAGGTCAATTATATGGATTCCGTTACGCTCCATGAAAATGTAGGGCGCCATTTTCGGATTCCATTTTCTTGTGAGGTGTCCAAAATGCACACCTGCATTCAAAAGTTCTTTATATTCTAATTTAGACATCTTTCTAGAGTTAATGCTGACAGAAAATTAACGTTTACTGAATTGGAACCTCTTACGAGCTTTCCTTCTACCGAATTTCTTACGTTCAACCATTCTAGGGTCTCTTGTTAAGAATCCTTGTGGTTTAAGAATCGGTCTAATTTCAGCATCGATTTCTACCAATGCTCTGGAGATCGCCAAACGGGTTGCTTCCGCTTGCCCTGTGGTTCCTCCACCTCTTACATTTACTGTGATGTCGTATTTCCCAGTATTTTCGCTAGCCACCAATGGTTGCTGTACGATTGTCTGCAATACTTCAGTTGGAAAATAGGCGTTCAAATCTTTTGTGTTCACCGTAATTTTCCCTTCACCATCTTTCACGTAGATTCTCGCTACTGAGGTTTTTCTTCTGCCGAGTGTGTTGATTACTTCCATTATAGTAATTTAAATTCTTTAGGCTGCTGAGCTTCATGAGGGTGCTCAGTATCAGCATATACAAACAAGTTTTTGAAAATAGCTCTTCCCAATTTGTTCTTAGGAAGCATTCCTTTGACTGATTTCTCAACCAAAGCATGAGGGTGCTTCGCCAATAACTCTTTTGGTGTGATGCTACGTTGACCACCTGGGTAACCTGTGTATGAAAGATACACTCGGTCTGTCCATTTCTTGCCAGTCAACTTCACCTTGTCAGCATTGATTACTATAACATGGTCTCCACAATCTGCGTGAGGAGTGAAGTTAGGCTTGTGCTTGCCACGTAGCAGTGTAGCGATCTGAGTCGCCAGCCTTCCTAATACTTGACCTTCTGCATCAACAACAAACCATTGCTTATCAGCATTGGCTTTTGTGGCAGAGATCGTTTTGTAACTTAGTACGTCCACTATTGAATAATTTAATGATAAATAATGTGCCCATATGGGCAAAATATCCTTTTTGAAATCGGGCAATTTGATTTGGCGCATGACACGCCACAAAAAGGTCTGCAAAAATAGAATTTTGATTTGGGAATAGCAAATAATACAAATAAAAAGTAGGCTTTGAAGTAAAATCATTCCAAAGCCCACTCTGAAAACATTTTCAGTCATGTTTAAAACCATTAGTGAGCGGTAAGGTTTTTGATGACATCGTTATCAAATTCTCTGTGAATGAGATTTTTTAAGTGGCATAGCCAATGTATTCCTATCTTCCAATGTGAGTAGAATGGCTTTGCAATTGCTTTAATCCAT
>JBLIFI010000291.1:0-6362 GCA_047633715.1 Flammeovirgaceae bacterium | reverse complement strand
AATTAGACATCCTGTACGAATAGAAAGGTTTATAGAGCAATATTGCTAGGAGAAGAATAGCAACAGATGCTATGGAGGCTGTTCTAATTAAAAAAAACAATGCTTCTTGTTCAGGTTGATTTTTAGCGTTTTTCATTTCAGTATGTTTTTTTGATATTTCAGTTTGTCATAATATTGATATATTTATACAATTCTTTTCCCATTTCATTCAAAACAATCTACGCCATGCAAACAGACACCGACTCCCTAGTTTCAACCTTCCGCAAATGGAAAAAACGCCAGCAACTCAAAAAACAACTAATTGAATCTGGATTGAAACCAAAAATTCTCCGATTTGAAGCTGGAAATATAGTTTTAGTGGAGAACGGCAAAATCAGGTTAAGTTGGGAAGTGGAAAATGCGCATAGAATTACAATCAATAATGGTGTTGGAGAGGTGCAGGCAAAAGGGGAAATGTATGTTCGAGTTCCCGAAAAAGCCACCAATTACAAAATCCAAGTAAAAGGAGGAAAGCATAAAATCAAGCAATCCATTCAAATCTTCCCAGAAAAATTTAATGCAGAACCCCTTTCTCAGCTATTTTCAGCTTCCACAAAAAAAGGTTCCAACTTCCCTAGGTTGGAGATTGATTCCCCAAAACTAGAGAAGGAAAAAATCAACTACGAGCAACTTTCAACTTTACCAGAGCTAAATTTGCCACTTGTTCCAACCAAAACAGAATTGCAAAGATTCAAATTGGAACTACCCGAATCGGAAAAACTGAAAATGGTAGCCGAATTACAACGGAAATTTAAAGAGTTGAAGGAAAAGGATTTGTTGGAGAATCTAGTTGACTGAAATAAACCCCAAAATATTCAAAAAATCAGGAAAACCTCTCATCTTGATACTTATTACTTGAATGCAAGCCCAGCCACTACTCAATACTAAAAAATGGAAACCACTTACGCAGAAATAATCACGATTGGAGATGAAATTCTTTACGGACAAATTACCGATACCAATTCCCAATGGCTAGGTTCAGAATTGAACAAAATTGGCGTAAAAGTCATTCGCAAATCTGCCATTGCCGACAAACCAGAAGACATTCTCTCTACTTTTGCCGAAGCTGAAACCCGTGCCGATATTATTATTGTAACTGGCGGATTGGGCCCGACCAAAGATGATATTACCAAACACACTTTCTGCGAATATTTCGGGGTGGAAATGACGCACCGCCCAGAAGTGATGGAGAATATTGAAGCGCTTTTCAAAGTAAGGCAACGCTCGCTCAATAAAATGAATCAAACTCAAGCGCTTGTTCCTTCCAATGCAGATGTGCTGATGAATAAAGTGGGAACTGCCCCAGGAATGTGGTTTGAGAAGGGAAACAAAACCTTCATTTCCATGCCAGGCGTACCACACGAGATGAAGAAGATGATTTCCGAACAAGCAATTCCACGCTTGCAAAAGAAATATGAAACGCCATTCATTCTACATAAAATGGTCAAAACCATTGGTGTGGCAGAAGCTGTTTTGGCGGAAACCTTAGAAGACTGGGAAACCAACTTACCCGAAAATATCAAATTGGCTTTTTTGCCAAGACTCGGGCAAGTTAGATTACGATTAACAGCAATGGGAAATAGTCTGGAAGAAATTACCCAAGAAGTAGAGCAGGAAGTCAATAAGTTACCTGATTTGATAGGGAAATATATTTATGCTTATGACGATGAGGAAGTAGAACACACCATTGGTAAATTGCTAATGGCTCGTAACCAAACCCTCGCAACTGCAGAGAGTTGCACAGGCGGTTTAATTGCCAATAAAATTACTGACATTGCTGGCTGTTCTGCCTATTTTGTGGGCGGAATCGTGGCGTATGGCTACGAAGTGAAAGTTTCCCAATTGGGCGTGAAGCAAGAAACACTTGATGAACATGGAGCTGTCAGCGAACAAGTGGCAATGGAAATGGCGGAAAATGTACGTAAGAAATATGGCTCAAGCTACGGACTTGCCACCACGGGAATTGCCGGACCAGATGGCGGAACGCCCGAAAAACCAGTCGGCACAGTTTGGATTGGCTATTCAGATGAGAATTTCACATTCGCCAAGCATTACCAACTCACTCCAAACCGCATGATGAATGTGAATTTTACCTACAATTTGGCAATGAACTTACTCCGCAGACAAATTTTAGGAGAAGGTGTAAATAAAGAAGATGTGTGAATTTGAGAATGTGTAGATGAAAAAATCACAGACAAGCCATTTTTAATTTTTTTTCCCCATCCTGCAACCTTCATAAAATCGTCCTGTCTTTATTTCCAAAGTCAAATTTTTACTAAAAAAGATAAAGATTATGGATTACAAAACTCAATTACTCGTATTTGCTCTAGTCTTATTTGGATTTCAAGGCTTTACACAGAGTGAAATCTCCAAAATTGATGTGAATTATTCCGATGTGAAGGAACTCAAAGTACGTGGGAGCTTCTGCGATGTGACTATTGAAGGAACAAGTGGAAAGTCAGCTTCCGTGAAAGGGATGATTACTGGAAATGGCGCACAGATGGAAATCAAGCACTCGTTTTCTAATGGCGTTTTGGAAATTTGGGTAGAGAAAGATGACAAAAGGTGGAAATGGAATAATAATTTACGTGGCACAATCAGTATTTCCATTCCTAAGGATGCTGAAGTAAATGCAAATAATTCATCTGGAGATTTAGAAGTGAAAAACCTCGATGGAAGAACTATTAGCCTCAGAGCTAGCTCTGGCGATGTGGATGCAGAAAATTTAGTGGGAGATTTATCAATCACCGCCAGTTCTGGCGACTTAACTCTCAACAACTTGAAAGGAGATTTATCGGGCAGAACCAGCTCTGGAAGCCAAGTATTCCGAAATGTTACTGGAGACATCAGAACAGTTTCTTCTTCTGGAGATATTGACATAGAAAAATCCAACGGGAAAATTGATGCAGTTGCCTCTTCGGGAAGAATTTCTTTGAGAGACACGGAAGGCTTTGCCACAATAAAAACTAGTTCTGGAGATATTGATGGTAAAAATGTGATGCTTACCGAAAGCTCAGATTTCAAAACCACTTCTGGAGACATCGACATTGATTTGAAAAATGATATCCAATCGCTTTCTTTTTATTTGAAAGCCAGCAGCGGGAGTTTAAGAGCTGGAGATAACAAGGCAGACAGAAAATTAATACTATCGAACGGAAACATCAAAGTTGATGGACTTTCCAGTTCTGGAAGCCAACGATATTACTAGTAAACTTCAAGAAATTAACTAAAATCCTCCAGTAATCATTCGGTGAATTGCTGGAGGATTTTTTTTGTAGGGCAATCCTTGAAGAGTTTTCAAATAACTTTCAGTCCTATTCAAGTACTTATCTGTCTCAGATATTTCTTAAACTCCAAGATAAAAAAAATATGCGATTACAGATTAAAATAGCACTTTTCGTAGCAACAGTATTCATAACATCCTGTCAACCAAAGGAAAAGAAAATAAATCTTTCCGTAAATGGAATTTGGGAATCGGTTGGTTCTGGTTGGATTTTACAAATAAACGATAGTGCCGATTATTCATTCTACGATATTACCTCAATTTCCTGTTTGCCAAATCGTAAAAGCAAATGAAATTATGGAGTCTCTGACATTAGAAAATGATACACTTTCCATCTTAAAAGGCGTAATTGCCTACAAGTTCGTAAGAATTGCACAACTGCCCACTCCATGCACAACAGTTTTGGACGAAAAGAAGGCAAAAGATCCACTATTCAATTTTGAAGTATTTGCAGAAACTGTGAAAGAGCATTACGCATTTTTTGAACTCAATAAAATCGATTGGAAAAAACTCTATCAACAACAAAAAAATAAGCTCTCAGAAAAACCTACCGATGCAAGGTTATATTTAGCGATAGAAGAAACGCTAGAAAAGTTGAATGACAATCATGGATTTCTAGAAGCCCCAGAAGAGGTTTATGAAGAGGTTTATGAAGCTGTTGAAAAACTTTCTGAGCCAGAAATTGAGGAAGAAGAGGATAAACTTTCCCAATATGGCGATTTTGGAGTGGCAAAAGCAGTAGCAACTCATCATTTACAAGAAGAAATGACTAGAGATTCGTGGCTGATTCATTGGGGGAAATTGAATAGCCAAATAAGTTATATACAAGTAAAATCCATGTGATTATATGCAGATTTGGAGATTCCCAAAGCTTTGATTCATGAAGTCGGTTATGTAGATGCCTACGTGGAAACCTTTCATAAAATGTATGAGGGAGATTACGTTGAGAAAGAAATTCTTGCTGTCCGTAAAATCATGGATAGTGTAATGAAAGACCTTTCAGCTATGGAGTCAATTGTGATAGATATCAGGTTCAATGGCGGTGGGCAAGATGCAGTAAGTTTCGAGATTATGAGCCGATTCATTTCCAACAAAATGAAGATAGGGACTCAGAAATTGAGATATGGCAATACGTTTACACCTATTCTGCCATTGGAAATACAAGGAACTGAAAATGCTTTCACAAAACCCATTTATGTTCTCACTTCTCAACAAACAGGAAGTGCCGCTGAAACATTTTCAATTGCCACAATGTCTATGAAACACGCAAAACGCATTGGTTCACCTACTTCTGGTGCAATTTCAACTGCTTTGGAAAAAGAATTGCCAAATGGATGGGCATTCGCCATATCCAACGAGATTTGTATGGATAATGAAGGAAATAACTACGAAAACAGGGGCATTCCAGTAGATTACACAATAGAATATCCCGAAGATAGACAAACCTTTTTCAGAAGTGTAGTCAATAATTTGGATGCGGATAAAGAAAATATATTGAGAGCAATCGAGCATTTGAAAGATAAGTAAGAACGCATATTTTTATTCTCTCAATCTCCAAAAAGCCGAAACAAACTCTGTTTCGGCTTTTTGTTTTTCATTGCAAAGCCTTTTGAAGTTCGTATCTTTGGCATCTTAATTTCATTCATCCGAATCCACAAAAAAATGTCAAACAAAATTGCCATAAAAGTAGAAGGGCTTTCCAAAGAATATCAGATTGGGCAAAACCAAAGCGATAATTTGCGTGGAGCTTTCTCTCAGTTTCTGGGTGGAATGAAGAAAAGAAAGACGGATACTTTTTTTGCTTTGAAGGATTTAGATTTTGAAGTCAAAGAAGGTGAAACGCTTGGGATTATTGGCGGAAATGGCGCTGGTAAATCTACTTTGCTTAAAAACATCTCCCGAATTACCGAGCCAAGTGCAGGCAGAATTGAAATCAACGGACGGATTTCTGCTTTGCTGGAAGTTGGAACAGGTTTCCACATGGAATTGACAGGAAGGGAAAATGTTTTTCTGAATGGAACAATTCTAGGAATGAGCCGTGAGGAAGTCCGCACGAAATTTGATGAAATTGTGGCTTTCAGCGGTGTGGAGAAGTTTATTGACACACCTGTAAAACATTATTCGAGTGGAATGTTAGTTCGCTTGGCATTTTCTGTGGCAGCACATCTTGAACCTGAAATTCTTATTGTAGATGAAGTTTTGGCAGTAGGCGATGTCGATTTCCAACGAAAATGCTTCCAGAAAATGGGCGAAGTTGGGCAAAGCGGGAGAACTGTTTTAGTCGTTTCCCACAACATGGATGCAATTGAGCGACTCTGCGACCGAACAATTGTACTGAAAGAGGGGCAGATTTGTTTCGATGGCGAAGTCTCCGAAGGGATCAAAACCTACAATTCCGTTTCCAAATCGGCAGATAGCTACAGGAATTGGAGCTTGGAAGATGCGCCAGGAAATGAAATTGTCAAACTGATTGGGATTTCTGCCCAAACAGAAGAAGGCGAAAAGCTGAGAAACTTTGATATCCGAAAGCCTATCATCATAGAATTTGAATATCAGGTTTTGAAATCAGGAGAGAAAATGTTCCCAGGTTTCCACATGACCAATGAGCAAGATGTGGTGGTTTTCATCACAGGAGACTTCCAAGAACGAGAATGGGCAAATACTCCGAGAGAGAAAGGAGTCTATAAATCCAAATGCGTAATTCCTGCCAACTTGCTTGCCGAAGGTAAATTTGCGATTGATGCAATCATCAACACCCGCCCAATCTTTAGTGCACCTTATGTAAATCATGTGCAAGAAAGAGGGGCGATATCCTTCGCAGTTTATGATACTGTGGAAGGCGACTCCGCTCGTGGGCAACACCGTGGGCCTTATTTTGGTGTGGTCAGACCCATTTTGAAGTGGAAAACGCAGAAAAAATAAAAACTCTGAGATTAAAAACTTACTCTCAGAGTTGCAATTAAATGGACAAACAGTAAAATAATGAAACTATTTTTCAGAGAGTTGGGAGATAATGGTAACAAACCACTAATCATACTTC
>JBLIFI010000290.1:0-6365 GCA_047633715.1 Flammeovirgaceae bacterium | reverse complement strand
AAATTGTTGGATTCCATTCTTCCGTTTGATTTGAGAAGGCAATATGATTTGCCGACTCACAAGGAAAGTGATAGTTCTGTGGCGTATGTTTTCTATCGTATGTTTCAGGAAGCGAGTAAGTTATGGCTGATTTATACGGATGTTTCGGGTTCGCTCTCCAACAAAGAGAAAAGCCGTTTTCTGTTGCAGGTAGAAGAGGAATTTACGAAAGACAATGGGTTTGAGAATACGGAAATTAACCATTTCCAACTCAATATGGATTTGCCCAATAAGCAGGAACATAAGCACGATGTGGAGAAAGATGACTACGTTTTGGGGCGAACGAAAGCGCAATTGGGAAAAGGCGTGAGTCCTTCTGGCGTGAATTCATATATCAAAAGTCCGTTGGAGTTTTTTCAGCGTTATATTATGAAGTTGCGTGAGGCAGATTTGGTGGAGGAAGACATGGCCCGGAACACCTTCGGGACCTTGGTGCATGAGACGTTGGACAAGCTTTTCAAAGATGATTTGGGGCGGATTGTGAGCGAACAGGATTTGGTGGAAATTATTGAAAACCCAAAGAAAGTGCAAGACACGATGGAGGAAGTGATTTCCGAAAACTTTGGGGGAATTGTAACCGACCGAGGTAAGAATTACCTCCTCAAAAAAGTGGCAGAACGCTTGATTGGCTCTTTCTTGGAAATTCAGAAGGAAACGGAAGCGGGTTATTACCTGATTGACCAAGAAAACTACATGGGTCATTCTTTTGAAGTGGAATTGAAAAATGGCGAGAAAATTCCGTTCAGAATTTCAGGGAAAGCAGATAGAATTGATAGAATTGAGGAACAACATGGCAACTACCAAATTCGTGTGGTGGATTATAAAACGGGTGGATTTCATGCCACAGATTTGAAGGCAAAAACTTGGCAAGAATTACTGACCGAACCCAAAAAAGGCAAGATTGTGCAATTACTGGTTTACAAATACTTACTCATTAAAACTCTGCAAAAGAATGAACTCCCCAAGCTCCCCAAAGATTTTGATTGGAGACAGGCGGAAATCAAATCAGGTTTCTTCTTCTTCAAAGCCCTCGATAGCGGTTTTATAGAATATAAATTGGAAGATGAAACTGAACTCGGCTTGGAACCCTTCTGCAAGTATGTTGAAAACGTCCTCTCGGAATGGGTGCGAGATGTGATGGATTCGGAGCAGGCTTTTACGATGGAAGTGAGTGAGTGGAAAGGGTTGGGAGTGGAGGTTTAGTGAAAAAGCATTGGAAATGCGACCGAGCAGGTAATTGACTATCAGCTGTTTTTAAACTCAACACTTGAAGGGTTAATTGTATCTTTCCACTTAATTTCTTCTTTCATTTCTTCAATTCTCAGCTTATCTGACTTGATTATTCTTGCATCTGAAATAAAATCAAACAATCTATTTCCTTTTATCTCTTTTCTTGTTTGAATAACAATTTTTAAATGATACTCTTTCCCTAAACAAGCTCGTTCTAACTTCTCAAGTGCATCGTTTAGGGTTTCATTATCACTCTGTATTTTAACAGGAACAGGCTTTTCTTGGAAATGTTTTTTTAGAAATCCATCTATTCCCAAATTTCGTTGAACAGGTAGAGCACCAATGCTTTTTAATAAGACTATCTCGTATTCCGTTTTTTCAAGATAACTTTTAGAGCCTTTTTTAAGTAAAGCAGAGTCGGTTATTATCATCTCTTCTAATCTTCGATTGGCTAAATCAACAGCATCATTAGAAGTGTCTATTCCAATAAAATCTCTATTCATAGATTTAGCAGCAACGCAAGTTGTACCACTACCACAAAAAGGGTCAACAACCAAATCTCCTTTGTCAGTTACAATTTTTATGATTTGGTGTAAAAGTAAAACTGGTTTTTGAGTTGGATAACCAACTCTTTCCTTTGCCTTTGGATTTAAGTATGGAATCTCCCATGTATCTGATAGTGGCACACCTTTTTTTTCCTTCCCTAAAACGACATTTCCACTACCATCTGTTTTGTAAACAGACTTTCCATTTGGGGTCTTTTTTCTATCTTGTAAAATTTGGTCAAGATTAGTTGTTGGAGCGTAATCTGTGTAGTACTGATTAAATTTAAAATTTTTACTTTTTGAATAGAAGTAAATATTTTGATGAGAATTTAATAGTCCTTTTTTAGAATTAGACCATCTTTTATAGCTCCAAATGATTTCACTTCTAAAGTTTTTCATTCCAAAAACTTTATCCAATGAAACTCTAATGTAGTGTGAGGCAATTTTATCACAATGTAAAAAAACACTACCTGTATCTTTTAGAATTCTATTACATTCATTGAGACAAGATTCAATTAACTCCAAATAATCTTCTAAAGAATTCCAACTATCATTAAACTCGTATTTTTTAGAATTGTCTCTAGTAACTAAGCTGTGTTTTTTTTGCGTGAAAAATGGAGGATCAAAATATACCAAATCAACAGAATTTGATTCTATTTCTGTTATTCTTTCAAGACAATTTCCTAAATATATTTTATTTGCTTTCATGTTTTGGTGTTCTTTTGTCTGCTATATTTATCAATATTTCTTTCAAATCAAATCCAGTATATTCTTTAATAAAATCCCATGCTTCATCACCTCCGTAATACTGCCCTTTAACTCCTTTGTAAAATATTGCTAAATTTTCTTGAATATTTATCGCTTGACTTCTGTGTGGGTAATAAAACATTACACGTATAGGCACGTAATTTTGACTCGCTATGGCTTTGACTCTTGTGTGTTCTTTTTCTTTATGATTGCCATCAGTAGTGGCATCTTTCCATTTAATCTCGATTGCATTATTACCATCTAAAAAATCAATTTCAAAAGTGTTAGGTATTTTACCTTGATTGTTTTCAATTACCTTTCTTCCTCCGTCAACATTTTTAAATTTTAGGCATAAAACAGTTGCTTCTTCAAGAAATAAGCCTGCATGATTATATAAAAATCGACCTTCATTTTGATATTCATCTATCAATTTTCCGTGTTGGTGAGTTATTCCTAAAACTCGATAAATAAGATAATGAGAGTTGTCATCTTCTTTCATTTCTTTTTTTCTGTTTTCTATCTTGGACTCTAGAGTATTAGCATATCCTTCTGCAACTTTCTCTATTTTTGAAGTTAAAAATTCAAGGCTTCTTCCTTTGTTAATCGCTTGACGAATTTCCTCATTTCCATATTCCAAAGCTTCTTGGAGCAACTTTTTCATTATTTTCCCTTTGGTTTCTAATCCAATATTTTTGCAGTATTCAACAAGTTCAGCTTTTGTATATCGTTCAATTTTTGCCATTTATTCTTTTGTTTTCTATTCAGGATTCTTCTTAACAAATGTACAATATTTAGCTCTTTTTATGGTTATATCGTTATTATTCTCAAGAATATATATATCCGACATTTCCCACCCTTAAAATGGAAATTGTTTATTTTACCTGAATTAGCCTTAGTTTTTTCCTTGAATGAAAAAGCAACAAAAGATATTGACTGTGAACAAATAAGCTGAATTTTGTTCATTTCGTGGGAAAATACTAAAACTCTTTATGTTAACATGCTAATTGTTTCTTTCAACTCCACTTTCCAAATTCTTAATACAATTTACTAAAACCTATATTACCTATTTAAATACGGAATTTGAAAAATTAGGGTGGGAAATGTCGGATATATACTAAAATAGGAGTATCTCTCTCAAAATCAATAAGAACTCTATACGAATGATTTAAAGAGTTTTCCACCGCATTCAATTTTGAAAGCCAGTAAACTACCTAATTGCCACAATAGAAAATCAGCCTTGTGAATGAGATGGTTTCCCAACTCTCGCTCAAGGCTTTTAAAATTTAGCGGTTTTGTCTGGAGAGTTGAACTTGGAGTTCGGTAGAGTTTCCCTAGCCGTAAATCAATTGGCGAGTTTAAAACTCCAACCTACCCTTTTTTAAAATTTCCTCTCGGAATGGGTGCGAGATGTGATGGATTCGGAGCAGGCTTTTACAATGGAAGTAAGTGAGTGGAAAGGGTTGGAAGTGGAGGTTTAGTGAAAAAGCATTGGAAATGTGAGACTTGGTTACCCTGCATTTCTATTTGTTTTTTCCAAAGGAATGCCTAATTTTTTTAGTTGATTAATAGTTTCATTGGGCGTTCTTGAAGAATAATATACCTTTAAAATTGCTTTTTTGTCTATAGGAATCTTATATCCCTGTTTCAAGGCAAACTCAATTAGTTCCTTGGCTTCCATATTCAATATTTCAGCAATACGCATTAGTATTTCTAATTTTGGTTGTCTTTTGTTACGAGCATATTCGTTAATCGTATTGTAGCTTTTGCCCATTTTATCAGCAAGCCAAGCCTGACTGATTCTCTTTTTTTTGAGAATTTTCTATTTTAACTTGTACCTAAAATTATTCATACTCTAAAGTACAAATAACCTTCTCAAAAACAAGAAAAAGTTTGCATAACTAATTAAATTAGTAGGTTATCTACCTGTTATATAGGTCTAACTTATTAAAAATTATACGAATGATTTAAAGAGTTCCCCCCGCATTCAATTTTGAAAGCCAGTAAACTGCCTAAATATTTCAATAGAAAACCTGCTTTGTGAGTGAGGGGATTTCCCAACTCTCGTTCAAGGCTTTTAAAATTGGCGGAATTTGATTGGAGAATTGGACTTGGAAGTTCGGTAGGATTTCCCTAGCCGTAAATCAATTGGCGAGTTTAAAACTCCAACCTACCCTGTTTTAAAACTTCCTCTCGGAATGGGTGCGAGATGTGATGAATAGTTTTATTCAATAGTGAACTGTATTTCATTTGAGTTTTCTATGGTACTGGCATAACCTCCCTGAAATGAGATTTTATAAGTTCCTTTTTCTACTATTTGGTATCCTTCATTAATTTGTAGAGATTAAAACTGCCGTACAATATTGATATTCAATAAAGTACGGCAATTATATTTTGCAAAAGCCTTATATTTGTTTTGACCAAAAAATAAATAGTCAGCTTTCGTAAAATACACTACAATGATAAAAAAAACTTTAGGCAAAAGATAGTTTCTCTGACGAAGAAATACATGGAAAGAGAATATTTCGACATTTCCAGTAATATCAATTCAACCTTTTCAGAATCGGATATTTATAAATTGGATACTGACGAGCTCGAGTTTTTTGAGAAAATGAACACATTATTTTTTTTAGGTCAATTAGTGGGTTTGCCTACCTTGAAAAGTATTTTGACCAAGCTCGATATTTCCAGTAATAGATTGCAACAGAATTACACAAAATTTTATAAGAAACTGACTATAAATAAGTTGCGTGTAGTTTTTGAATTTATATTTGAGCATCAAGTAACTGATATCCTAACGAGAATGGATTCGAAAGACCCCACAATCTGGTCAAAGAAAAGAGTGACTGCCATTCTGGATGATAGTATTTTTCGCCAGTGGCTTTCTAAATCAGCCAGGGAGAATGACTATTACGGCAAGTTTTTTAGTGGACAGTACCACTCTGCCGTCTCTGGTTTCAAAGTGGTTTGTTTTGGGCTATATATTGATGAGATTTTCCATCCCCTCTATTTTGACTTTGTGAAGAAAAAAGAAGGGGGCACAAAGAATGAAGCCATCGAGGTGGCAAAAAGGCTGGTCTGCCGATGGGGCAGGCTGAAAGGCAGACTCGCCAAACGGGGAACTATACTGCCTACCATCCATTTCAGTTGCGACAATGGGTACAATGATGTCTCATTGAGTGAGCAATGTGAGAAGCAGGAAAATGGTCTGACCTATATCAGCGTGCCAAGAAGAAATAACATTTTCGTTATGGATGATAAGAAAACGACATTGAATGAGTTCATTGAAAGTGAGTTCTTAGCTGGGGAAAAGGCGCATAAGGAAAGCCAGAAACATCTCAGGGAAGAAGAGAAGACTGCTTTTGCCCTGCGTAAGAAAGCGTATTACCAGAGTCAGAAGAGAATAGTAACCTTACTGTTTTTCAGGTTCAATGGCTCAGAAAAGGTGAGCATCATATATACCACAAGCCTGACTATTTTTGCCAAAACACTGCGGAGGCATTGGTTCAATAGAACCTATATAGAGCAGTTCTTCAAGACACTCAAACACGTGCTGAAAATCAGCGAAGCCAGAACGAGAAATAAGGAAGGGCTTGAAAATAAGATTCTGAAATTTGCTTTCTTGGCTATTGAGTTGCAAAAAATAATCAAGTTCCTTAGAAGAAAAATGAACCCATTTAAAGGGAAAGGCTTCATTGCTTTGCAGAGAATACTCTGTTCTGAACAGGAAATAATAACCCTTTTGCAAAGGCAAGTGGACTTAATACATTAAAAATCAATAGCTTATAAGTAAAGTAATCTCTACAA
>JBLIFI010000289.1:0-6392 GCA_047633715.1 Flammeovirgaceae bacterium | reverse complement strand
CCTTGTAACTACTATCAACATTCCCGAAGAAATAGAAAATGAGATACCTGAATAAAATAGTTTTCATAAATAGTGCTTCGGTAAAGTACGCTGAAATAGCGTTGGACGGAAACGTGCATCTGATTGGTACGCAAGGCGTGGGGAAAAGCACCTTGCTCAGGGCGATTCTATTCTTCTACAATGCCAATAAATCCAAACTCGGAATACCAAGAGAAAAGAAGCGATTTGATGATTATTATTTCGAGTATCAGAACTCATATATTGTGTATGAGATTGTGAAAGACGATATTCCATTTTGTGTATTGGCATACAAAGTAAATGGTAAGGTTGCTTTCCGATTTTTCGATTCAGAATACAAAAAAGAGCTGTTTATTCAGGATGATAGAGCTTTTGAGAATTGGGAAAAAATCAGGAATGCTTTCGGGAGGAGAATCCACTACACCACATTGATTTCTAGCTATGAAGAGTTCCGTAAAATCATTTATGGAGACAATAAAGGTATGAAAGCTGATTTCAGAAAGTATGCGCTGATTGAAAGCAAGCAATATCAGAACATACCCAGAACCATTCAGAATGTACTTTTGAACTCTAATTTAGAGGCAAAATTCATTAAAGACACCATTATCAATTCATTAAATGACGATGAATTTACGATAGATATAGAAAATTACTCCAAAAACCATTTGCGAGATTTTGAAAGCCAAATCACGGACATCAGTATCTGGTTTCAGAAAAACAAACGAGGGCAAATAGCCATCCGAAATCAGGCAAATAAAATTGTGGATAAATACCGAGTTTTCAATTACCTGAAAAGGGAAAAGAAGGAGTTAGCTCATCGGTTGGCGAGCAGAATGGGGTTTATAGAAAGGGAAAATCCAGTTCTTGTTTCCAACCTTAGTACAGAAAAAAACACGCTGAATGAACTGCTGAAAAAGAAGGATAATCTCGAAAAAATACATCGAAATAGAGAACAGAAAATCATTTCCGATATTCATTCTTTCAAAAATGAATTGAAAAGAGCTTCAAAAAAGCAAGCTGAATATGAAGCTCAAAACATTCATGAAATCATTCAGAAAGTTGCGCAAGAAGACAGTTTGATAAGTAGAAAAAGTGCCTTGGAAGCAGAAAAAGGTATTCTTACTTCAAAGTTCGCAAAAATCAGCCAAAAATATGAGGCATTAATTTCATCTACCCAAAACAGTCAGCAGAATTTTGCCAACACTCAAAATGCAACAATCAATAAAATCCAACAAGAGTTTGGAGACAATAAGGCGTTGCTTGTAGATGCGTTCCAAAAACTAATCACTCAAATAAAAGAAGATAGCGAGGAGGAAAAAGAAAGAGCCAATAATGACCTGGTTGGCATAATTGAGCAGGAAAATAAGGTCAGAAACAAAAGAGCGGAGTTGAAGCACCAAACTTTTTTTACTGCTGAAATCGAACAATGCCAAGAAGAAAAAAGGCAATTAGACAAAAAACTATCAGATGCGACTTATGCCATTTCCAACGCCAAAAGCAAAGCTGAAACCACTCGGAAAGAGTGGGAACTGGAAGCGAAAGAAGTGGAGAGAACGGCAGAATCGGAAATTGAGAAGAAGCGAATTGCTCGGCAACAAGCATCTGATGAAATCAGCTTAATAGAATCCAAAATTGAGCAAAGTAAATCTTCACTTTATGGCTGGCTAAATGACAAGTTGCCCAATTGGGAAAATACCATCGGCAAAGTGATTGATGAGGAAAATGTGCTTTTCAATACGGAGCTAAACCCTGAATTGGTTGAGCTTGATTCCGCTACATTTTTCGGCATCAAGCTCAACCTGAATACACTCGATAGCCGAATTAAATCGGTAAAAGAGTATCATCAGGAGATTGGGAAGTATAAAACAAGTATTGGGGAAATACAGAAATCAATTGCTAAAATCAATGAAGAGAAAGATGCCAACCTGCAAAAATTCAAAACAAAGTTCGGAAAAGCCATCAGCAAACTTCAAGATGCGATTGCTGAAAACGAATATGCTAGCAATCAAAGTGAAGGCAAATTAAAAAAGAACAAAATTGAACTGGCGGAGTGGATTGAAAAATCAAAACAAGAAAAAGAGGCTACTTTACAAGTTATTGAACATAAATTAGAGGAAATTACCTCTGAGAAACTAAAGGTACAAGCTCTTTTAGAGAGTATAAAAGCGGGAATTAGCCGAAAGATAAATGCGAAAGAAAGAGAAAGAAATATGGAAATTAGCACTTTGGAAGAAGCAAGAAACAACAAAAGCCAAGAAATAAATTACTCTATTTCGGACAATAAAAAAGCTTCTGACAAACAAATTAACGCTTTTAAAAAAAACCAAAGAGCCGAGCTTGATGACAAAGGCGCTGATACTGAAAAACTCCAGATTATTGATACACAGTTGACCAGAATAGCTCAATCTTTAGCTTATATCAAAAACAACAAACGTACTGTCTTCGGTTATGAAAAAGATAAGAAAGAACTTTTTGACAAAGTGCCTCAATTGAAAGCTGATAAAGCGGGTTTAGAGAAAAAAGAGGCTTCTATTATCAATGAGCATAGAACAGAAAGAGAAAAACTTAGTAAAAAGTATGTCGAGCAGAAAGAAATGGTTGATAATATTCACACAAAATTAGATGAATTTGAAGCAGATGAAAGTAAGTTTTCAGAGTTTAGGAAATCAGAAACTTACACAAGCATTGAAGCTTATATCTCCAACCCGGCAAATGATTGGAAAGGCACGGAAACTGCGCTTTCAATCATTGCTGGCATAAACAACAAACATTATGAGGGCATTAGTACTTTTAAGGAATTGCAACAGGCTACGAATGCTTTCAATGGAAATTTTGGCGAGAACAATATTTTCAAATTCAAAACTAAATTAAACGAAGATGATGAATTTCTGAACTTTGCTTCGAGCCTGAAAGAGTTTGTGGAAGAGGAGAAAATAAACCAGTTCGAGAAAAGAGTGAATGAACGATTTGCCAATATCATTCATCTAATTGGCAGGGAAACGAAAGAATTGAACTCCAAAAAAGGAGATATTGAAAAAATCATCAGAAAAATAAATGACGATTTTTTGCATAAAAACTTTGTGGAAGCAATCAAAGAAATGGAAATGCGAACCCAAGAAAGTTCCAATCCTGTGGTTCGGCTATTGCTGAAAATCCAAGAATTTAATGATGAAAATAGTTTGATTTTGGGCGAGGCAAACCTGTTCACTTCTTCAGACAGCAGTTCAAAAAACAAACAGGCTGTTGAGTTGCTGAAAGAACTGGTAAAGGCGATTGAGAAATATAAAAAATCTACTTTGACCTTATCGGAATCTTTCGACCTGCAATTTAGGATTGTGGAGAATGACAATGATTCTGGCTGGGTAGAAAAACTCTCTAATGTGGGGAGCGAGGGAACGGATGTTTTGGTAAAGGCAATGATAAATATTCTGTTGCTGAACGTTTTCAAAAATAGTGCTTCCAAAAAGTTCAAAGACTTTAAATTGCATTGTATGATGGATGAAATCGGCAGACTCCACCCCAATAATGTGCGAGGTATTTTGCGGTTTGCCAACGAGAGAAATATCTTGCTCATCAATGGCTCGCCAACCAGTCAAAATGCCACAGATTACAAATACACCTACAAATTGGCAAAAGAACAATCTAAAACAGATGCAAAAAAGTATATCACACGGGTAAATAGGTTGGTAAAAGTGAATCGTCCAAAGTCCAAAGTCGTTAGTCCAATGTAAGTACAAAATAGGAAGATAATAAAATAGTAAAATAGCAAAGTGAAAAAGTAAAAACCAGTCTATTAGACTTTATCACGATTGAGTTTTCTCGAAATTTCATTCCGTTCTTATGGCTGTGCGAGAACGGAATAGCATCGGCCATCCGACTCGCACTACTAAAACAATTGATGAAACTGACTTTGAAGATAGCAAAAATTTTGGTTCGGCTCATTGGTGGGGAAATCATCTCGGCAAGTGCTGCAAAAAGCAAATTGATTGACGATTTGGTTGCCGAAAATATTCTGTTCAGCAAGGGGAAACATCGGAAATCTTTGCATCTTTTGAACGAAAAAGCATTGCATATTTATTTGGAAAATCAGCTACAAATCAATGATTTGGATAATTATGTATTCGCTTTGGAAAACAAGGATTCAAGCCGTGCTGATTTCGTAAAAATCACGACTGATTCTAAAGACTCAAAAGAGCGAGCTTTTAAGGGTTTCTTGGTCAATAGCTATGATTTGATTAGAGCAGAACTGAATCATCAAGCATTTGCAATCAACCCGAAACTCGGAAGCTTTATTTTTATTTCTGATTACGAGACTTTCAACATCCCAAAAGAGATAACAGTTGTTGGAGTGGAGAATTCCAAGAATTTCAGCCAAATCCAAAAGCAGAAATACTTGTTCAAAGATATAAATCCATTGTTCATATCACGCTATCCGCAGAATCAGAATAAAGATTTCATAAAATGGATGAAGTCAATTCCCAATAATTACCTGTATTTTGGAGATTTTGATATTGCGGGAATTGGGATTTATTTGAATGAGTACAAAAAGCACTTTCCAGAGAAAGCCTCCTTTTTCATTCCCAAAAATATCAGAGATGAATTGAAAGAACATGGAAATAGGGAACGATTCAACAAGCAAAAAGTCAATTTCAGAAAGGAAGATATTCAGGAAGTTGAACTTTTGAACTTGCTGGAATTAATCAATTTGGAGAAGAAAGGATTAGACCAGGAGTTTTATATTTGAAGTGAAGAATTTGCTTAGGAACGGGGAATAAATAAATGCGTGTTTTGTCGCAGTTTATTTTTGAGGCTAGTTTAGGCAAAAAAGTTTGGCATAGCACCGCTACGGCAAATTTTTTTAACGAAGAATAGCCCAAAAAGAAACAAGAGAAAGTAGCATCTTATTTAATTTCCGTTCCTTAGCACTTACGTACTAAGCTAAATATATTTCGTCCCGTTGGGACTTTAATTGGTGGGAGCAGTTGCGTTCTTATATTGGGAAATATTCTGTGAATTGAGAGGAATTTAATTCATAATCAGTCAAGAACATTAAGTATCTCCTCTAAAGAATGATTCCAAGCATTTTTTTCGGCTTCATACTGAAATTCTTCAAATGAGATGGGTTCATAGTTTTGGTTTGCAAGAATTTGCTCGAAACTAACGCCTTCGGTAATCTCCACTACGGCAGTTTGGAAATCTTGCTTTTCTTCATTAATTCCATTCTCAATCGTTCTTGTCACTATCTCTTTTCGGAGATTGCTCAAAAAATTCAAATCGTCAATTTGAGTAATCAAACTGATAATGTCCATTTTTATATCGTTCGAGTTTAGCATGGTGGTATTATTTTTTGTTCCTCATTCAAATATACAAAATTGTGATTGATGCTTCTAATCACAACTATTTTACTTACCGACAAACCAAACTCGGCTCGCCAATACAAATACTGTATTTCTTTTTGGGATATAGATGGAATAATTATCTTTTTTGCTGAAATCGGTTCCTCACTAAAGTTACGATTATTTGACAATTATTTTGGCAGAAGGTTTAATTGAGGTTAAGCCCAGACAGTAAGACAAAACTCTGATGGGTTTTAGCTAGATTTTTTAGATATTGTGCTTTGTAAATTCCCTACAGGTAATTTAAAGACAAACCTTCTTATGAAAGACGAAAAGCTTGCGGTATTAATTGATGCAGATAATGTGTCTCATGCCAATGTAAAAGAGATGCTTGATGAAATTGCCAAGTATGGAAACCCAACAATTAAGCGCATTTATGCAGATTGGACAAAGCCTACGACATCTGGCTGGAAGAACGTTTTACTTGAAAATGCAATCACTCCAATACAACAATATAGCTATACAACAGGAAAGAACTCAAGCGATAGTGCCCTTATTATTGATGCCATGGATTTGCTCTACTCGGAAAAAGTAAGTGGGTTTTGCATTGTTTCGAGTGATAGTGATTTCACAAGACTGGCAACTCGTTTGCGAGAAGCAGCCATGTTTGTAATCGGAATTGGCGAGAAGAAAACTCCCAAACCATTCATTACTGCTTGCGATAAGTTCATATACATTGAAATCCTGAAAAAAGAAAAAGAGCAAAAACCTAGTGCAGATGAAAAGCTGAATAAGCAAAGAAAAGCTAAAACGAAAGACTCCTCTGTAAATGACATTGACAAAAAATTAGTGGAACTAATCAAAGATAGCATTGACGAAATTTCAGATGATAATGGCTGGGCTTTCTTGGGTGCATTAGGAAGTTTTATAATCAAGAAAAAGACAGATTTTGACTCACGGAATTATGGTTTCCCAAAATTATATCCGTTGATAAAAAGCGTAGGTAAATTTGAAATTGAAGAAAGGGAAAGTGGTAAA
>JBLIFI010000288.1:0-6398 GCA_047633715.1 Flammeovirgaceae bacterium | reverse complement strand
TCTCCTTTAGAACGAGATGCTTTTTTGGAAATTTGCTTAGACCCGAACTTAGTTTTGGGATTCGATAAACAGTAGATATCATTAAGATTGATTTAGTAGTGTGGGATTCCACTCCCGCACAGTTTTAAGAAGATTCATTTCTCTAGTGAAAAACTAATTGTGATAAAGTCTGGTACACAATTACCCTATTTTCAAAAATGTAGAGACAGCCCATACGCTGTCTCCATAACTGAATTAATTCGTCTTATAAATGAAAAAAGGCTTCAATTCAGAATCTCTGAACCAAAGCCTTTTTTTTATTCTTAATTCCTTTTACACCAAGCTTCTATATCTCGGTCTTTTTGGAGTAACATCTCCTTGCTCTTGCTTGCGTTTTGCTTCATATTCCGAGAAGTTACCCTCAAAGAATCTGACATTGGAATCGCCCTCAAAAATAAGCAAGTGCGTGCAAATTCTGTCTAAGAACCAACGATCGTGAGAAATAATTACTGCACAACCTGCGAAGTTCTCCAAGGCCTCTTCCAAAGCTCGCAATGTATTGATATCCAAGTCATTGGTAGGCTCATCGAGTAAGAGTAAATTGGCATCTTGCTTCAACGTCATTGCCAAGTGAACTCGGTTTCGCTCTCCACCAGAAAGCACTCCTACTTTCTTTTGTTGGTCTCCGCCTGTGAAGTTGAACTTCCCAACATAAGCACGGGCGTTCATTTCACGGTTTCCCAACATAATAGACTCATTCCCTTCGGAAATCAGCTCATAAACTGTTTTGTCTGGATTTAATTGGTCGTGCTCTTGATCTACGTAGGCAATTTCTACAGTTTCGCCCACATCGAAAGTGCCTTTGTCTGGAGTTTCCTTACCCGTAATCATTTTGAAAAGCGTAGTCTTTCCTGCACCATTCGGCCCAATAATTCCTACAATTCCACCTTGGGGAAGGCTGAACTCCAAACCTTCGTAAAGCAATCTGTTTCCGAAAGATTTTGCAACTCCTTCTACATCAATCACTTTCGAGCCTAAACGTGGTCCTGGGGGAATATATAATTCCAATTTGGATTCTCGTTCTCTAGCTTCCTCACCCGCCATTCTATCGTAGGCATTAATTCTAGATTTTTGTTTTGCTTGTCTTGCTTTTGGAGACATGCGAATCCATTCCAACTCTCGTTGCAAGGTTTTTTGGCGTTTGGATTCAGTTTTTTCCTCATCTGCCAATCTTTTCTGCTTCTGGTCGAGCCAAGAAGAATAGTTCCCTTTCCAAGGAATCCCCTCGCCACGGTCGAGTTCCAAAATCCAGCCAGCTACATTGTCTAGGAAATACCTATCGTGAGTTACGGCAATCACCGTTCCTTTGTAGCGTTGCAAATGCTGTTCGAGCCAATGAACCGACTCCGCATCGAGGTGGTTGGTAGGTTCATCAAGTAATAATACATCAGGCTCTTTCAAAAGAAGTCGGCACAAGGCAACTCTTCTTTTCTCTCCACCCGAAAGGTGTTCTACTTTGGCATCGTCTGGCGGGCAACGAAGTGCGTCCATTGCTCTTTCCAATTTGCTGTCCAAGTTCCAAGCATCCAATTGATCAAGCTTTTCTTGCACTTTTCCTTGTCGCTCAATCAAGTCGTTCATTTTATCAGGATTCTCCAAAATCTCTGGCTCACCAAATGCCAAGTTGATTTCTTCAAATTCCTTCAATAAATCGACTGTTTCTTGTGCGCCTTCTTCTACAATCTCTCGAACAGTTTTGGCTGGATCCAGAACAGGCTCTTGCTCCAACATCCCGATTGTATATTCCTGATTGAAAACGACTTCTCCCGTGTGGGATTTGTCCATTCCTGCAATTATTTTCAGCAAAGAAGATTTCCCTGAGCCATTGAGACCTAAAACGCCAATTTTTGCGCCATAGAAAAAGGACAGATAAATATTTTTAAGAACAGTTTTACTTGGCGCAAAAGTCTTACTGACTCCCGCCATAGAGAAAATGATAGTTTCGTCACTCATATTTTATTGATTGGATAGATTTACGAAGTACAATGTACGATTTGAAAAGTAATTAAAAATGGTTTTCTGTTGTCCTGCAATTCTGACCTGCCATAATAACAGGTAAAGATAAGGACTTGCTTTTATAGTACAAGTACCGAGCGGGTAATCAACATCTGAAGATAGTTGCAATTGAATTTAGTAGACAAGCAAGTTTTGGTACTGAAAATGTAAAGTATGTTGGCTAAAATTTTGATTTCCAATTGGAAAAAAGCTCTATTTTTTTAGTCAGAAACAGGGCTTTTATAGGCAAAAATCATCAGTATACCTTGTGTATTCAGTACCCAAGTTTTTGAATGATTCAATTGCCATCTGCTTTGGCTTCGTAAGAAGTTGAATAGTTCAGAGAAGTATCACTCATAGAGACCTGGCACGAAATTCTATCCGTAGCCGATAGCTTCCAGCTATCGTAAATAAGCTATTTGCATTAGCAAGTTCCTATTTTAAGTGTTTGATTTTTAAAAGTAGCATAGCCTACTTCAGATTATCTAAAACTAGAAAGGAATTCAACAAAGAAGCTAAAATGAAATAAAATACAATTGATTATTAACCCAAAATGAATTAAAATTTGATTTAATGTGAACTTAATATTAACTTAGTATTGCGTGGTTAATATTAAGATAATGAAAATTCAGTTTCTACACATAAAACTATTCTTTTTGGCATTTGCCATTTCCTATTCCTCCTACGGAAAAGAAGGAAACCGATTACTCAAAACCCAAGAGATTTTTGAAAGCTTAATTCAGACCCATTCCATCAGAATAGAAGAGCCTATTGTAGATAAATACAAGTCAGATTTCTTGGATAGAATAAACCTATTCAAACAAAAAAAAGAGAAGTCATTGAACGATGAAGCTTTTTTGGAGCATCTTTTCTACAAGGTTCATCGAGTTTATTTGAAGAAATATAAACCTTATCAATCTTTTGAAAAATTGTTTGAAAAAGGAGAATATGGTTGCCTTACGGGAACTGCTTTATATGCTTTAATTCTGGAAGAATTGGGTTATCAGACTGAGATTAGGGAAACAAATTACCATATTTTTCTAATTGTCCAAACTGAAAATCAGCGATTTCTGATTGAATCTACCGACCCATTGAATG
Source organism: Flammeovirgaceae bacterium (assembly GCA_047633715.1). GTDB lineage: Bacteria > Bacteroidota > Bacteroidia > Cytophagales > Flammeovirgaceae > JBLIFI01. The sequence goes on along the minus strand of JBLIFI010000288.1, from coordinate 3,266 downwards.
GTTTTTTAGCAAGTGCAGTACTTATCTCCAAAAGGCTAAAAGAAATAAACTCCAACAGCTTATTTTCTGACAAAGCCGAGCGATATGAGTTCAAATGCAAAATCAATCGCAAAATCCGACTAGAAGAATTGATTGGATTGCAATATTATAATGTTGCCACGCAATACTACAATCGAGGTTATTTCGAGTTGGCGATTCATTTCCTTCATAAATCTAGGCAGACTTACCAATCTGGTAGGCAGAAAGAATTTTTTGAATTGATTCTTTCACAAAGCTCTACTGTCTCTAATACATTTGCTATTTCTTCTAAATAGGGAGGTGTGGAATTGAGAGGAAAGCATTAAATTGCCACCTATTCCTCACTCCAATCAATTTCAGAAAAGATGAAAAACATTTTTGTATTCCTTGGCATTTTCTGCCTCTCCTTTCTTCTTTCTTGTGGTTCATCCCAAGTAGAAGTTGTTCAATTCACAGCAATTGAAAATTTGATAAATTCAGAATCTGAAAATGTACAGGTAATCAATTTTTGGGCGACTTGGTGCGGCCCTTGTGTGAAGGAACTCCCTAGTTTTGAGAAGGCAAATGAGAAATTCGCTGAAAAAGGAGTCAATTTCACTTTGGTAAGCATTGATTTTGTAGAGGATTTAGAGAAAAAAGTAATTCCTTTTGCGAAAAAGAAAGGATTGAAAAGTAGTGTACTCTTGTTAGATAACACAGATTATGATTCTTGGATTCATAAAGTTTCGGAAGATTGGGATGGGGCAATTCCCGCTACGCTTATTGTGAACTCCAAAAAAGGCACAAAAGAATTACTGGTTGGCGAGCTTACTTATGAAGAGCTTGAAAAAGCAATTTCTGAATCGTTATAATTTGTAAGAGGATTTGTACTGTAAAGTTTCAACAAAGTATATTTTCCTTACAAGCCTATTTTTGAAATACGCCTATTGATTGCACCACAACTATGAATTACCAAAAAGAGGACTTACTGGCAGAAATTGAAAGGCTCAAAAAGTCTTTGGAGGAGAAAAATGCGGGTAATTTGGAGCAAGCAGTTTCAAAAGAACGCACAGCATTCCCGTCTTTGGATGAAGCGGAATCTGACCGACAGAGAAAAAAGCATGATTTACACTTTCAAATAGCCACTTTGGTGGAGAAAGATGACGCACTTCCCGTATTTTTTAGGGAAGTTCATGCCGTTCTCAATAAGTTTATCTCAATAGAAAGTCTTTTGGTAGCTGTGAAAAATGACCCTACTAAACAAATAGACATTCCGTTCTATGTCAACTCCGAGAATCTTGAAACTGATGGAATCCACGGAGAAGCATTTGCAAGAATAGCTATTCGCCTGCGCAGGTCAAGAGTTTACCTTGAAGAGAAGTTGCAAGAAATTGCTCCGAAACACAGAATTCTCCCAACTGAAGTTTTCCCAAAAACATGGCTTGCCATTCCATTTCTTGTAAAGAAAAGTGCAATTGGTGCCTTGATTATACAGTCTTTCAGCGAGGAGAATGAGTATTCTGAAAGCGATTTGGATTTACTGGATTTCGTTTCTGGGCAGTTAACAAGCGCAGTCTTACGGAAAATAAATGAACAGGAAGTTAGTAGTCAGTCTGCTAGGCTCGAAGCTATTTTTGAAGGCGGAAAGCATTTAATGTGGTCTATCAATTCTTTGGGCGAATTCACCAAATTCAACCAAAATTTTGCCAATACAATTTGGGAACACTACCAGGTTTTTCCTGTGGAGTTTATGCCGTTTGAGAAGATAGGAAATAAGCGTAAATATGATTTTTATACAGAATGGGAAAATGCGTATGAAAATGCTTTCAAGGGAGATTCTCAGCAGTTTGAAATCAACTTCCCGAATGAGAACGGTGCAGAACAATGGTTTGAGATTTTTTTGAATCCAATTCATTGTTCTGACAGTAAAAAGGTGCTAGAAGTAGCAGGTGTAGCGAGTAATACTACACAAAAAAAAGCGACTGACCTTTTTCTGAAAGAACGTGAAGAGAAATTTAGGAATATTTTCAACTCATTTCAAGATGTATATTTCCGAACAGATATGGAGGGAATTATCAATATGGTAAGTCCTTCTGTCTTTGAATTGGTGGGCGAAGGGCATTCGGATGTAATGGGGAAGTCTGTAACAGACTACTACATTTCTCAAAGTAAAATGGAAAATCTTCGGAATGTCCTTTTAAAAGAAGGTTCTGTGAAGAATTTTGAAAGCACTTTGACCGACAAATCTAGGAAAAAGAAGAGTATTATTTCCAATTTTCGGCTGATAGAAGATACAAATGGAAACCCACAATATATAGAAGGAGTAGCGAGGGATATTTCTGACCTCAGAAATGCGACAAAAAAACTGGAAGAAGCCATGAGCGTTGCCGAAAAGTCTTTGGCAATCCGAAAGCAGTTTGTTTCCAACATGAGTCATGAAATCCGAACTCCGATGAACGGAATTATCGGAATGATTGATTTGCTCAATGAAACTACTGATTTAGATGAAGAGCAACAAGAATATGTCAGCACAGTAAAAAAATCTTCTGAAACTTTGCTGAATATTTTGAACGATATTCTGGATTTATCTAAAATTGAGGCAGGGAAAATGAAGTTGAGGAATCAGCCCGTTCATCTTCCTAATTTGATAGAGAAACTCAAAGCGCTTTTCACACATCAGGCAAAAGCAAAAAATACGGAGCTCACTTGCCGTCTCCAAAAAGGCTTACCCGAATATGTAATGGCAGATGAAACTCGCCTATTGCAAATCCTCTCAAACCTAACCTCAAACGCAATTAAATTCACAGACTATGGGCAGGTAAAGCTTAGTGCGGAGAATCTGTTTTTTGATGCTGACAAATATGTTCTCAAGTTTTCAGTAGAAGATACAGGAATTGGAATTTCCCAAGAGAATTTAGATTTACTTTTTAGGCAATTCAGTCAAGTGGATAGTTCTTACACGAAGTCTTTTGGAGGGACAGGATTGGGATTGGCAATTTCCCAAGAACTCTCTAAAATTATGGGCGGAGAAGTGGGCGTTCATTCCGAAAAATATAAAGGAAGTACATTCTGGTTTACCATTCAGGCAAAGATTTGCACAAGAAAAGATATTGCGGAAGCCGAAAAACTAGAACAGGAACCAGGAAGCTTTGAGCTTTCTGTTCCCCATAAAATATTGGTGGTAGATGACAATGCGGTCAACCTGCAAGTGGCAAGCACAATTTTGAAAAAAGCAGGCTGCGAAGTAATTCAAGCCCAAAGTGGCCCAG
>JBLIFI010000287.1:0-6411 GCA_047633715.1 Flammeovirgaceae bacterium | reverse complement strand
TCTGCTACTGGCCGGTAACCCGTATAACCAGCCATGGCAGAGAGGGTTACCATACACAGAATTTGGGAAAGATTCGTCCGCAAGCCTTCTGCACGCCTAATATCGGGAATGCCTAAAAAGGACTCTTATAGGGTCATAACTTTTTTTGAGGTAAATATACAAAAAAACAGGACTTAACAGCCCTGCCATTTCTCCCCACGTTTCCACTTCGTGCCGTCAATAATCAGGTAATGGGTCTTCAGGCGCAACAGTCGAAACCCGAACCGCAACAATTCTATCCATAGATTCGTGAACGCATAGTTGTCAAATATGCGTATCAGACGCTTGTAATTCGAGCTTGGGGCATTGGTTTTGCCCTGAATTGTATTCAGGCATCCTTTGAGCCTGATCAGGTTTATCGTCTCCTTCAATAATATCGCCTGAACAAGCAACAGCAGATTTGTCAGGCAGCTTTCTTTTCGATTCGGGAAGTATTCGATAAGTTTGAACAATAGTGATTTAGAAGTCGTAGTATCTCGTTTTTTCACAAACTCAAGATCGCTATTCTAAATCACTTTTCTGACTTTTGTCTAGCATTAGTGAAAGAGATTAAATTAAGTACTCCATTATGGCAATAAGGTATAAGATAATTTAGGTAAATCTGGATGTCTTAGAATTCTATTTTCATCAATATCCTCCTTTTTAGACCGTCTCTTGAGAAGGTGTTCTTTTACCACAACCCTGACTTCTACTGATAGCCCTTTTGAGTGAGACGTTTTAGACATCAGAGACTTGACCTGTTCCAAATCAGTCAAGATGGTGTTTTCGATAGTTTTGTGTACATGTGAAAATAGCTTTCGCTCGATTGGGTTGTATTTTGAGCAGTATGGCGGATAGTGGGCAACAACAATCCTGATTCCCAACTCAGCTGCCAGAGACTGTAGAAGTACTTTGAATAAATGATGCCGATAGCCGTTTGCCCCGCCACAATCACACAAAAGCAACAGATGAGTTGCCTGAGGATAATTATGTATGCCGAACCCATTCCACCACCACCGCAGATTATCCACAATGAAAGCGGCTGTCTCGTGCGAGTTTCCAATAGTAATGTAGCCTTTGTCCAATTTGCAGTCAAATATCCCTTGCGGAATTGCCTTGCCTGTTGCCAAATGGGAGTAGTCTGAGGAAAACACCTTGGGGACTCCTGATGGGCGTACTAAGACTTTCTCATTGCGCGTCAATAACCCTAAAGGCTCTTTTTTCTTAGTGTCAATGCTTAGAATAGGGTTGTTATCCATACTTTCAAACAGCGATTTCAAGAAATTGACAATGCCAAACTGCTCCTCCCTATCTTTACTCTCGCCAGTTTGGAGGCATTTTAAGGGCTTACGCCTGACGTAGCCATCCGACTTTAAAATCCGCTTGATACAGCGGTGTGACATTGTTAGTCCATGCGCCTGCTTTAGATGGGTAGCAATGTCTTTGGGACATAGGGCAGTCCATTTTACGGAAGAATCAGTAGGGTTGCCTGCGGTATGCTGGCAAACATAGCCAAGAACGATTGCCGTCAAATCCACTAATGCCTCTTCCTTTTTTTCTCCCTGCACCTGGTTCTCTATTGTAACTGTAGTCGGGAAAAAAATCAGGTGTGCTGAGTTCTTTCACCCCTTTTTGTATTGTCTTTCGGGAACACTCAAACACCCGGGCAAGGTAACGCTGACTGCCTTTGCCTAAAAACAGGTATTCTTGTGCTAAAAAGTGCCTACGTTCTTTCTCACCTAAAGCAGAATAGAACTTCTGCTTGAAAGGTAGAAGTTCAGGAGTGTAAAAGTCTTTAAACAAGCGAGCCATAATCTTTACATTGTTGGAAGAGTAATATAAAAAAACTGGTTCTATCGTGAATTTGGGTATTGAGTGCAATTCATGATTTTGAAGTTTAAGTTATTAGGTTCAAGTGTGGACGCTTGGGAAGCCCCGCTTGAACCAGTTTTATTGCTTGTTTTTCGAGTTTTAACAAACTCGAAAAACAAGCAATTTCTTCAAATCTTAGTTTTGTTATACCTTTTAACCAAATTCACGATAGAACCCAAAAAAATTACATAAAAATTTAATTTGTTTCACTAATCAAATTTTTATGTAATTTTTTCATGCAAAAAAAGAAGAATATTTTTTGTCTCCCTATTTTGAGAAAAAAAATGCCCTGTATAGCTTTTTGGCTTAATACAGTTCACAATTATTCAATAAGTAAGAGTAGATGAAAATAATGCACATAAATATACGCCTTCTCTTTAGCGTGATTCTTTTGATTTGTGAGTGTGGAGGGCAAAAAGAGCTGGAGAATTCAGAGAAGAAGACTAAAATGCGTTAGTATTAGGATTCAAATCTACCGAAAGCTTGGGCAACACCGCCAAACCCACCAAAGAGCAGGTTATGAAAATAATGACGGGGCGAAATTAAGGGTTTCACTCTTCTGTCCCTTCTATATACTTTTTTGCATTTGGAATTTCCGAATCAATTACTTTCATGTAGAATAACTCTTCTCCGTTGCCTGACAAATGCAGTAGTATAGGTTTTGAAAGATTGGTTTCATAGCTGTTTACTTTCATTTTTTCATCTGAAAAGAGACAGTTAAATTTAGCCTGAATGGAATTGTACATTTCTGTAGTGTATTCGTCTTCTGGAGTACCTATCAGAATAAGACACAGATTAGTAGAATTATCTAATTCAAGCAACATCTGTATATTCTGGGTCACGCAAGAGTTACATCCCGAAACCTTCATCATGTAATAAACCTCTGACTTGGTGTTTTCAAGGTTGATCTGATGAACCTCCGCCATATATGACTCAAAGCCAGAAAGGTAGCGATAATCTTTCTTAGAATTACAACTAATAAATAGTATAGAAATAAGGATTGACGCAATTGCAGTTTTGAAAGCTTTCATTTTCTTTTGGATAGGAAGCGAGCCAGTTAGTTGTTTGGCTATAAAAGGATTATAACTCTGCCAGAAAATAGTTGAGCCTTCTACTTGCAAGGTCTTTATGCGGACTTAAATCCTGATAACTGATGTTACGTAGAAAAGCACTTGGCTGTGTTCTTTTGAACCTGCCAATGTGCGAATTCGAGGTAAAACCGAGCCTTTGCGTAACATGAGCTGATAAAGTGTTACTTTATGTATTATTCTTCGAAAAGAGGAACGAAATAATGGCAGTTGAATTCTTTTTTGCCTTCCTTAGTTCTTCGCACCTCATGCACTTTTCCTCCTTGAATGGATTCTGGATAAAATGAGATTTTCTTTATTTTTTTTAGAGAGAGCCCAATCTTCTGATAAATCTCATAGTCCTTCTCAGAGTTTTTTCTTACAATGTATTCATACTTCAGTATGTGGTCGTAATAGTAGAATTGGCTTTTTGCTTTTTCTAACGGAGGAAAGTCGAATTTGCTTATTTGCTTACTTAATGTGTCATAGATATAGCATCTATTAATGGTAGGAATACTGAAATAGATTTTGCCATCGTGGAAGCTGTGGTTTGCATTGAAGAAGAACAGTCCATTATTCTTTGTGAACCAATCATCTGTTAGCTTATTTTTTTCGAAATTGATATCGGTTTCCTTGTTTGCAGAAACATCATATACGAAAAACCTGGGCGTGTTTTTGATATTATCCTTATGTTTGTCTGAATATCTCCTATATCCAACAACCTGATTGCCAACTCTATCTATGTAATTATCAGATTTCACGTTTTTGAATGCTTTTTTGATTTTCTTGGGCTTTTTATTAAAAATGTCAGTAAATGAGACTTCAGACTCTTCGGGCTTCTCAACCACATAAAGAGCGGTCATGCTGAGTTTATGGTTTTTTACTGAAAATTGATAACTAACTTTTATACTCCCAAGAAGGAAACTACTTCCCTTTAGCTTTGACAGCCTAATTGGGCGACCTACTCCATCATACCTGTCTTTTATAAGCCCTCGCTCTATTAGTAATACACTATAACCGTCCATGTATTCTTTGACAAATGCCTCTTTGTTTTTTGTGCTTCCGCTTATACTTACTGAGGTAGCATCATTTTTTGCTTCTGGATTAGCAATTATGCCAATGGCAGAAGTGTCACTAAGCATATAAATGTTTAGCACATCCATATTTTCAGCACAGTAGAAAAGATTTTTTATGTCAAAGTCAGAATCTTGTGAGAACGAAACGAAAGGTGCTAACAGGCAAGCTAATAAGAAAATATATTTCATAATTGGAATTTTATTTTTACGAACTGTTTTTGGTTTTCACTTGTACTGATTTTTGTAATAATCAAGCCGTCAGGAGTTGCATGAGCAATTCCTCCCCATAGTTGTAGTTCGTCATCCTCTATTTCAACTTCCCCAAGCAAAGTCATATTTCTGTCAAACAAAATTATGGACTTGCCTCTATTGTTCGGGTTGTTCAACTTCCCATCGGGCTTGTGGAGTGGGATTTCATGGAGTACAATCCTAGAAAAAACATCTAACTCTGAATGGTAGAATAATTCTCCGTAATAGGGTTGGGCGATTTGAAAGTTGATGCTCTCTTGACTTTCCGCATCAGGAGGTAATAGATTAGGCAATGTGCGAATAAAAGAACTGGTGGCACAGAACTTACCAGCTCGTACATTCTTGGGAGTTTCCCAAGAGTAAATGTTATGAGAGATTGGGAAAGAGAAGTAAGCGGTATTTCCTACATTCAAGACTTCAGCGACTTCATGTGACACAGGATAGCTTGCTCCCTTTGTTTGGTCTAAATATATTTCTTCATACCCTCCGTATAGTTTTGCACTGTTTTTAGAGAGATTGATTGCCATTCTTAACTTCAATGCTTGCTTGTTAACATCCTTGCCATCCCAAAGTTGAATTGAGCGCATTGTAAAGTGTAATTCGCCATACTCATCATTAAAAAACAAGTGTTGGCTGAAACTGTTTATGTGATAACCTTGTCGACTTTCATCAAGCTCTAAATAATTATTTATGTCCCATTTGTTAATTCGCTCCCCATTTTTATTAAGTAGTAGAATCTCAAAATCTGCCACTGCGACAAATATGCTATCTTCATTGTGTACAAAAAAATTCTTGATTTTTTTGTACCTAAAGTCGTCAATGCAAACCTTTCTCAGGAAATTGCCTGAGTCTAAGTTGAAAAAATATATGCACTTGCCAGACAAATCAGTATAGGCATAAACAGGAGCAGAGTCCGAAGTAATTAGTTGCCTATGATACATGAAAGTAGAGGCTGAATCGGGTATGTTCAGCGTATATGTTTCCGTGCTTTCCCAAGAGATCTCAGCAGGAGAGTCATTACAGGGGGAGCTGGTTAAATAAACGCTTTCTTCTGAACATCCAAACGATAAGAATAAAATTATAGGCAATAAGAGTCTTTTCAAGGCTATGTTTTTATAAAACTCACTTCTTTTTTTTAAGAGCTTGTTTGGGTTTTAGAAAAAAAACTGGGATAAGAATGTTGGTTCTATCGTTAATTTGGTAAAAAGGTATAACAAAACTAAGATTTGAAAAAATCACCTTGTTTTTCGAGTTTATTAAAACTCGAAAAACAAGCAATAAAACTGGTTCAAGCGGGGCTTCCCAAGCGTCCACGCTTGAACCTAATAACTTAAACTTCAAAATCATGAATTGTACCCAATACCCAAATTAACGATTGAACCAGAATGTTAATCCTTATCCCAGTAAAATAAAATGCATGAAATTTCTATCTGCTACATGAGCTTCTCAAAGACCATGAGCACTCATTCACGGTAACTACCCCGCTTTCATCTGCAAATACAAGAACTGTCTTCATTACTCCCTTACTTCCAAAAATTCCAGCTTCTGCTTTTTGTGTAGTAGCAATCATGCCACCTCCAATCATTGCTACCATCCCAAATGCAACTGCAAATCTTTTTAAATTCTTCATCTTTAAACGTTTAAAGTAGTTAAATAAATAATTATGTGCAAAGTTAATACTAATACTAATCAAATTTTAATGTATTTTTTCTCTCAAAATAGGAGAGTAATTTTTTTTGTCTCCCTGTTTTGAAAATAAAAATGCCCTGTATAGCTTTGCTGAACTATAGAGTTGTAATTCACAATTATTCAACAAGTAAGAATAGATGAAAATAATGCATATAAATATACGCCTTCTCTTTTGCGTTATTTTTCTAGTTTATGGTTGTGGAGAGAAAAAAGAGCCAGATAATTCAGTAAAGCAGGTTAAAAGCACTAATTAATGCCTACGGAGGTTCAAAGATTACTCCCCAAGCATTTTTCTAATATCCTCCAAACCTTGTTTGATATTTGTAGGGTCGAAATTCCTTCTTTCTAGTGCTTGATTCTCCAAAATCACAAAAGCAGTAACTCCTCCATTGTTGATTCCCTCTGCGAAAGCCGTGTTTTTTACATCGAGAAATACATTG
>JBLIFI010000286.1:0-6440 GCA_047633715.1 Flammeovirgaceae bacterium | reverse complement strand
ACAGGGTCTCAACAAGCGTCATTGAAGGTATCAATAATAAAATAAAACTTATCAAAAGGCGCTTGCTGAATCGCTCTAGAAAGGTTTCCGCCAATTTTGGAAAACGTGGAGAATTGGAAAAGTGATTTTAGCTAATTGAGTTGATTGGAAATAGATAGTTTCTGGAGATTTAGGATTTTCCAAAATTGATTGCGGTGGATGAAAATTTAAATTAGTTATTTTTCAATATCTAATTCACCAATCGTATAAAGAAAAGAGTTGAAATTAAGAAGGCATTGCTTCATAGACTCATTTACAATAAAACTGTTTTCGTTTCTGATAAAAAAACCATCTTTAAATAATTGTGAGAAAGTAGTTAAGCTAGGATTTATTATGCTATCAGCAAACCTTTCTTTCTTATTTTTCGTGGCTAGCTTTATTTTGTGAAGTTCCTTTAGGCTTTCTTCATTATCAATAAGGCTTGAGAGTTTCTGTATTTGTGTAGCTCCATCTTTGATAAATCTATCAAAAACAACATCATTTGTTGATATGTGTCTGTAGCTGGTTTCATCTTTAAACGTATTTATTATTTTCTTTCTTGTCCTATTCTTTTGAGAACTTGATAACTCCATGCCTATAAATGCACTAAAGATTGCAATTACTATTCCCAAAAATGTATAAGCAATAAGCCTGACTAATTGTATCCACACACTTCCATAAAATGACCGATGGAGAAAAGAGGGCTCTTCCTCTATTTCTGAGCTATCAACTATCTCAATTTTTCTTTGTCCTGCAATCTTACCTATAGGAACTAAGTGAGGGACTTCGTCAATATCGTGTAGTATTAATATTTTTATCAAGAAATCTGCTTTACTATCTATTATGACTTGGTTGAAAGTAACAAGATTCTTCTTTTTGTTTAATTTTGTCTTAACATTCTCCATAAGATATGGAGAGCTACTTGCTATTACAGTTGGGTTTTCTACTATTTCCCCTTTCTCAATCTTCAAACCCAAAAGGTTATTTGTATCATAAAAACTATTGAGAATTCCTAGATTGCCATTATTTATAACTCTGACATTTATAACTTTCAAATTCTTCTTACTTCTTTTTAGACTTGTGCTATCGTAAAGTATTTCAATCTTACTTACATCAGCATTGATATCTAGAACATTTGAATTTGAGGTAATCACATATTGTAGGTTAGTAAAATTTTCTTTGAAAAAGAAGCTGTATATTCCTATTGAGCCCGCTACAATCCCAAAGACTGCTAAGAACAGTTTTATATTCCGATTATTGAGTAGAAATTCTTGCCAGTTTTTATTTTTAACTTCCATTATTCGCTTTTTACTCAAAATTTTCGTTTCAAAAGTTGAATATTACAAATAACTAGTGAACATTATTAATGTTTCAAGTAATATTTGAAAATAATGAAAGAGTTAAACCTATTTGTCATTCTGACTTTAGGAGGAAACTTTCTCTTTTGCGATAGATGCTTCGTAAACTCAGCATGACAAAAAAATAAGTCATTTTCAAACCCTTAATTCCCCTTGCAAAACAACCTGAGCCTCGCCTCTGATAAGTAGCTTTTCATCACTAATAAGTTCCACTTCCATGAATCCAGTTCGCTCTGAGCATTGGAAGGAATTCATTTTGGTTTTATTCAAGCGGGAAGCCCAATAGTTGGCAAGGAAAGTATGCGTTCCACCAGTTACAGGGTCTTCATTTGTGCCACTCCAAGGCCAAAAATACCTCGACTCAAAATCGAAATCAGCTCTTTTGGAGATTGCCGTAACCAAGACTCCATTAATAGAATTATGAGATTTTTTCAACCTCTCAAAGTCGGGAGATAGATTGCTCAGAAATTCACTACATTCTATCTCAAGCAGTAAAATATTGGTTTCCTTGTTAAATTCGCTATTAGAAATTTCATCAATTCCCAAAGCTCCCAATAATTCCTTTGGCGCATCTTGGAGAACAGTTCACAGGTACGACTTATTGGATTGATTAACAGATAGTTATAACAAAAATATTGCTATTTAGATGAGTTCAATTTACGAAAAGACGATAGGTTATTGTACTCAGCCATGTTAGAAATAGGAAATAGAGAGTTGGCAAAATAACCCAAATGAAATATGGATAGAGAATGTAATCGAGCATAATCATACCATGGTCAATCATGCCAGAAATAGGCTCAATTGCAGTAGAAATGTTAGTAAAAAATTGATTTCCTGCAATAGATAATACTTCCCAAGCTGTAGTTGAAAAGTCTGTAAAAAAAATAATTTTCCCATCGTCATCGTAATGAATACAGAGCAAAAAACAGCTATTCAATATCAGAAATGATAAGATAATAGGAATTCCAAAACGCCATTTCCTATTTATGATAAAAATATGGAATGGAGCAAAAAGCAGAGTTTGCGAAGCAAGTGGAGTCAAAATATATAACACTTCAATCTCATAGGGATAGACTGAAGTGAACTTAAAATACCATTCTTGGCTACAGATAAAGTATAAATTCCATGCAATCCAGATAATTGCAATTGCCAAACGAGTCTGTATTTTTTCTTGCTTAATTTCCATTGAAGCTTTATAAGTTCCTGTAGGAGTTCATTATTTCGTTTAAGTAGTTTATAGTTTGTTTTTTAAATCGTTCATCTGACAAGTTCTGTTTCAGGATTTTATAATATGCATTTATAAAAAGCAACTCGTTTCCATCAAGCTGATAAGTAAGTACCTGTTCTTTGCTAATTTTTGAACTGCTGTAATCTCCAACTAATGTTTTGGTGTCTTTATTCCAATTGTATTTAACAAATATTGAGTCGTGGACAAACTTTGGACCATCGCTGGAGTCTGAAAACGTTTGGGAATAAACCATTTTCAAGGTAAGAGGATTTGTATTCACAACTGAGGACTCTAGCCAAATACTACGCAGGCTCCAAGGAAATTGAAGATTCGTATTTTCAAGCCCATTCAAAGCAGGAATTAAATCATTGTTATCATATTTATAAAAAATGAAATTATACCACCAAATGCCAGAACCACTTTGGTAATTTCGTTTGTAGCAAATAATTGTTTTCTCATCAAAATCTCTAAAATACTCTAACTGAAGTCCATATTTATGAAATATTGTATGCTTAGAAATGAGTTTATTGGATTTGAAAAAATAGAGTTCACATTACCAACTCCCTTCATAATGACCAAGACAAATTGCAAATTCGTCAAACGTATTCTTTTTATTAAAGAAAAAAAATAACTTATGGGAATTTCTCCATCTTTAATCAATGCGCTATCAATCTTGAAGTCTCCAAAAATCTGCTTGGCTACTGCATAATTTATTTTTCCAGAGCCAATCGATTTTTTCAAAACTTGAAAGGTTGCACTTGAAATAGTCTTATTTATGCTTGGCTGATTTTTAAAAACAGAGTCTGTGAAAGAATTATTGTCAATGAATTGAGATGTGTTGAGTTGCCCAATACTATCTAAAAATGCTTCAATTTATTCTTAACTATAATTGACTAATACACGTTTTGAGTCCTCCCCACTAGCTGTTTTGATAGAATCCGACACGCCTGTTTCTTCAAACAAGGAGTCTGAATTAATGTCTCCAACCGCAATATTTTTTTTGTCATTGTTACAACCAACAAGGAAAATACCGATAATTATGTAGACTAAACTTTTCATATCAAGCTTTTTAATGAATGTATTCTAATCAAGAAATAAGGTAGTGTTAAAACGAGTAATGCTAGAGATTACTTTTGTGGAATTGTATCTGTAGCCGATAGCTTCTAGTCCGTAGTGGAACTATGTCGTAAAACAAGCTATTTGCGTTAGCAAATTCCTGTTTTTAGCGATTGGATTTTTAATAGCATTACTTGTTTCACACTACCAAAATATCAATCTCTAAACTTATTAACCAAATAAATTCCACCTAAAATAAGAAGCATTCCCACATAATGCCAAGCAAATATTTTCTCGCCATCAAGCAAACCCCAAGCAATTGCCACAATCGGGATAAGATAAGTGACAGAAGTGGCAAAAACTGCCGAAGTCATTTGGATGAGTTTGTTGAAGAAAATCAGCGCAATGGCAGTTCCCACAATTCCCAAAATAGCCATATAACCTAAAGATTGCCAAGCCAATTCTTCTGCTTGGAGTCGGTCGAGGAAATCAGTTGAGAACAAATAAATTAGTGCGAATGGGCCAATTATTGCCATTGCCATTGCTGTAATTTCAATTGGACGAAGGTCCTGCAATTTGGATTTAAGAATGTTGGCACTCAGCGCATAGCAGAAGGATGCTAAAACTACCAAAAGTGCATAAAAATTCATTTGCCCTAAATCTCCATTGCTACCGATAAAGCTTAATCCTAAAGTTCCTACAAATCCCAAAAGTAAGCCTGCGAATTGCCCGCCTTTGAGCTTTCCGCCAAAAACTAATGCGCCTACAATAAAGGTAAAAAGTGGAGTCAATCCATTCAAAACTCCTGTGATGGAACTTCCTAAGCCAGTTTCTGCTTTAGCGAATAGGAAAGCGGGAATTAGATTTCCCAGCAAGCCAATTAGGGCAATTGCACCTAGTTTCTCTTTCGGAATTTTCTTAAATACTTTAATTGCCCACGGAATCATGAACAAGAATGAAAATACAATTCGCAATGAACCTACCTGGCCTGCAGAAAAGGAATCCAAGCCTCTTTTGATGAGAATGAAAGAACTTCCCCAAACCAAAGCGAGTAATACAAGAATAAGAAAAGGAAGGTGTTTTTGATTAGGCATTTTATTGATTTACGAGGTTTTGGAAATAGAAAAAGCACCATTTTTAGCTTCCAAAGCACAATGAAATGGCACTTTCCAATATGAAATGCGAAGTTAGGGAACTTCGGTTAGCGAACGAGAAAGTGTTGTAAATTTCTTCTGATTTTATCTAAGAAACGTGAATTACTGATGTTACGCAGAAAAGCACTTGGCTGTGTTCTTTTGAGCCTACCAATGTGCAAATTCGAGGTAAAACCGAGTCTTTGCGCAACATGAGTGAATTAAACAAAAGCGTGTTTTAATCAACACAGGATTCAAGCCACTAATGCAAGTTTTTTTTCGTCAAGTATTTCTTTAGGTGTTTTGTAGCCAAATCTTTTTCTAGGTCTGTTATCTAGTGCATCAACTCCTAAGTTTGTATTTTATTTTTCTTGTTTCCTTCTACTACATTAAAATTCTTAGCCGTAGCTATGGCTATGTCGAAGTGTCGAACCACTCAAATTTTGCTTTGCAGAAGAAAAAAATATTCCATAAAATGCTGAAAGGAACTTAGAATTCAATCCACCAGTTCATTTTCTACAAAAGCGAGCTGAATTTTATGGCGAACCTCTCTTCTATATATATCCTGATACTCTCCGTAAAACGTTTTAGTTTCTCTTTCTTCCGTCTCTCCAATTTGGAGTCAGCCAACTTCGCACGGTATCCCCCTGAGCGCACATCCTTGTTCCGCTTTAGTTCTTTGCTCACCGTGGATTCACTCATACCTATGGTCTCGGCTATTTTTCGCTGGGAATATTTATTGCCTAAAATAAACTCCAAATTTTCTTCTTTACTTCTAAATATTGAAACCAATTTCCAAAATCACATTCCTTCTTTTTTATATTTAAACACAACAATTTTATTTGCAAAGTGTATTTTTTAGCTCTTTTAAGGAGTCTTAAAATTCCTTTACATCAGGCTAACATCCACCTCTATTTTAGTCAAATCATTTAACTGAATACTTATTTTGATTCCCGAATCGCCATAGTAAATCAATTGCCCATCTATGACTTCAGCTTTGCAAATAGGGTTAGAGAAAGTAAAGAAAACAGACCAGTTCAGTTCCCCAGTCAGCATTGTGGAAGCGATATAGCCTTCATTTCCCATTCCACCATCTCCAAACACAAACTTCTGATTTTCGTATTCAAACTCTCCATGGAAAATATCCACTTCCGTCCAGATATCTTCATCATATTTTGTAATTTTATCTAATGTGGTATCACACAATGGAGACCAATATTGTTTGGTTTCCTCATTATTAGGATTGAAAGTGCTGTAGGCATTTCCAATTATGAAATCTCCGTTCCCGAAAGCAATGCAATCAAAACCTGGCAGAAACATGTTCTTCCACTTATTCTGGATTTTGATTTTGTTATGGTTCATGGTAAGTGCTCGTGTAAATTACATACTATTTAAAACCCCTCAAGAGTTTGGCTTAGGAACGGTTTTAAAATAAGATACTACATTTTACGCTATCATTCTGTATGATAATTCAGGAATAATAGGGTGTTTCAGAATACGTTTTTGGTCAATTTGTTTTTTATCAATAGGAATTCCTTTTTGATATTCTTTTAGATTTAATCTGACTACTACTGTTAGCCCCGTATCGGTAGATGTTTTCTCTATAAGTTCTTTTACAAGTTTATAATCAGAAAATACAACCCCACT
>JBLIFI010000285.1:0-6442 GCA_047633715.1 Flammeovirgaceae bacterium | reverse complement strand
CCGATTCCAAAAACACATATTGATTGCAAACTTGTCCTGCTTGCAATAGAAATTTGCCTTTTTTTACTTCAAGCGGTTCGAAATAGCTGGCGACTTCTTCTACTCGCTTGGGTTGCATGACAATAGATTTCGAGATGAAATCAATCAATTTTGATTGGGTCATTTTTGTGGTAAATTTGGTAGAAAAAATGAAGGTTTATTCCCCGTTCCTTAATTCAAGGAACGGGGAAATAATAACTATGACAAATGTCCATCTTATTTTTTTGCTGTTACTAATTGTATTGAGTGGTTGTCAAAATTTCGGTAGTGTTCGACTATGGTATGGAAACCAGAAAGTGCAGATTTAGATTCACAGAATCTTACTCTACGCTCCAAATGAGGATTTCAAGTTGTTCAATAAATCCAAAAAATACCTTTCATACTTTAATCGAGCACTACCCAAATCTTACTCAATACTTTTAAAAGACTGGCAGAATGGAATACGAGATAGAGACCAACAATTTGTAAAAGGCTTCAGAAAGCGTAAATCAACTATCGGCTTGGAAAATCCAACCAGAATCAAACGAGTATTTTCTCTAATCAAAAAACACGGCATTTCCCATTACTAAAAGTCCACTATGCCAGAAGCCACGGAAAATTGGCGAGTCGGGCATATAAATGATTTTGCCTTTTCCCATGTTTTCCACTCCGAAAGCTAACGAATTGGGAATTTGCGGTTTCAGTTGTGATCCGACAAAGCCTGCTACGTAGCTGTCTTGTTCATAATAGCCTACATTCCAGCCTTTAGAGAGGTAGTTAAAGAGTTGGTTGTTCCGTTTTGGCAAATAAAAATCATCAGAAATGCCAAAAGCTAACGGATGTGTTTTATCTAAAAGAACTTTATAAATGCTTCCTTCCACGCTGTTGACTAAAGAATTTCTTTGTTGATTTCCATAAATATTCAGCAAGTTTTTACTGTCTGCTTCTGAATCCATTTCCTTCTTTTTACGAGTGAGCAAACTTCCTTTCAAGGTTTTTACTGCTTTGTCTAACAAAATGAGCTTTCCTCCATTAGTGACGAAAGCGGTAATTTGAGTATCGAAACTGCTGTAATTTCCCGATGGCAACACCAACACATCGTACTCTTTTAAATCGACTCGCTTCAAATAGTTGGTATTCAGAATGGTGGTTGGGTATTGAATGGTTTGGTCGAAATAATGCCAAGTCTCACCAAAATGAGTTTGGCTTACTCCGTTTCCACCCACAATTGCCACTTTTGGAGTTTTCAGTAATTGAACATTGCCCGATCCGAAATCTTTCCCGCTTTCCACCATTCCCGATTGTGTGGGGAAGAGTTGTTTATTGTTGGAGTTGGCGATTTCTATCAACCTGTTTTCAAACCCACCTTTCACACTTGTGTTTCCGAATCGAGTGAAAATTAAAGTTCCCGCCTTGTAACTCTTTCCATCCATTTTGAAAGGCATTTTGGCAATTCTCGCTTTAATTCCTGCTTGCAAAACTTCGGAGAGGAATTTTACATCTACCACATCATTCCAAGTGGCTAAATAGGCGTATTTTTTTCCAGAAGGGTTGGCATTTGGATAATCTAAGGGAGGAAATCCTACTGTTGGAAAAGATAAGTTTGTAATTTGTGTAGAAGTCCCAAAAGTCTCCAATCCGAAAACATAAGGTAAAGCCCAAGCCGTCATGTCATAAGTGAGCGAGTCGCTTAATTCAGGCTCTTGTTCGAAAAGTACATCAATCAGATGGTGTTTGGGTTGGTTGGTGGGAACAATCAAATCGCCTCTTGAAACTGTAAAATCCTTATCTGAATTATCGAAGTATGAGAATCCTTTTTTCTTACTTGTGGATTTCGCATAGCCAAATTTAATTTGCTGCTTTGCCAAAAGCTTTGCCAAAGCCTCCATTGTTTTTGCATTAGAATCAGTCGATTTTACAACATAGCTTTTGTATTTCCCAACAGGTTGAGTCGAACCACTTTGGAAATAGTCATTGAAGTTGGCGAGTAGCTTTGCTTGATTCACATAACTGGCTTCAATGGTAGAAATACTTGTGGCAAAATGGTGCGAAATTCTATCTGCCAGAGTGAGTGTGTCTAAGTTGACAGTTTTGACCGCCACGCCTGCTTGCCCCGAGCCTGCTTGTTCGTAAGTAAAGCCAATTGCGCCATTGAAAGTCGGCCAAGTGTCTCCATAACTCGGATAGAGTAAATCAAAAGTTTCTTTTGTGAAATACAACCAACCATTTGCATCGAAGTATTTCGCATGATTCTTCCCTGCAATTTGGTGAAACTCCCGTTGCCAATCGGTCATAGATTTATGGAATGGCTCGGCCGCAGGTGGAAAGAAATAAGAAGTATTCACGCCCATTTCATGCAAATCTACATGAATTTGTGGCATCCATTTTTGGTAAATTTCCGTGCGTTGTTGGCTTTCTACTTGCGTTTGCCAAAGCCAATCTCTGTTCAAATCGAAGCAATAATGATTGACTCTTCCGCTTGGCCAATTCTCGTGATGTTCCCAAGAGTCAATGTTTGCATTTGGAGTTCTATTTCCTGTTTGATTGTAGAATTGCGCATAGCGTTCTCGCCCATCGGGGTTCTCGCAAGGGTCAATAGCAATAATCAAATTATTTAGCCAGTCTTTGGATTTATCTGCATTGGCAACCAAATAATGAAGCACTTTCATGGCAGTTTCCATGCTTACAGCTTCATTTCCGTGCACGTTGTAGCTGAGCCAGACAATTGGCAACTGTTTTCCCACCATTTCGCCTTCCGCCAATCCTGCGGAAATCAGATTATTTTTTCGGATTTGGTCTAAGTTTTTAATATTCTCGGCAGAAGAGACAAAAGCAACCCCTAATTCTCTTCTTTCGTAAGTCTTTCCATAAATCTGGAATTCCACCAAATCCGATTTGTCGGCAACTTCCTGAAAATACTGAATCATTTTATGATGATAGGTAAATTCTTCGCCCAATTCGTAGCCCAAAAACTCGGCTGGAGTTTGAATTTGAGCGATTGAGAGGAATGGGAAAAGTAAGAGAAGAATGAAGGCGTTTTTTTTCATTTGGTTGGAGTTTTTGAATTGGTTTTTGATTGGAGTAAACTTAGGTAATGTTGCTGTCTTGGGCAAAAGCATTTAGAATAGGACTCACGTCCTATTCTAAAGATACTTCATACTACTAGCTATCACGACTGATTTTGTATAGCCTAGCTTGTCGTTTTGAGCGGGTAGTGAAACCCGCTCTACAGTATCCTATCGTAGCCCAATTCTCTGAGTCGAGCTACGATAATGAGTATGGTAAACCAATTGTGATAAAGACTACTATACAAAAATAAAACTGTGCTTTCTCATTTTAAAGACTTGCTAAGTCTGAACAATTTAGACTTTTGAAAACAGGCAACTTCTATGATTCTCGGTTAGAGAGACTTAGCAAGTCTTTGTAGCAAGAAGGAGAAATAGCCTATTTTCTGCCGTCAACAACTACCGAATCACTACCAAAAAAATTATATTGCCTTTTATTTCCCTTTCTAATCCAAACCAAACCAACATGATTCAATCCTATAAACAAAAGCCCGAACTCCAAGAAAGCTATGATACCATTATTATTGGTTCGGGAATGGGAGGACTTGCTACTGCGGCAATTCTTGCAAAAGAAGGACAGAAAGTTTTGGTACTGGAAAGGCATTATACGGCTGGTGGTTTCACGCACGTTTTTAAGCGCAGAGGCTACGAGTGGGATGTGGGAATTCACTATATTGGGGAGATGCAACGAGAAAGTAGCATTTTGAAAAAGCTATTCGATTATGTGACTGATGGGAATTTGAAATGGGCGGACATGGGCGAAGTCTATGACAAAATCATTATTGGCGATCAGCATTATGACTATGTGAAAGGAGTTTCAAACTTCAAAGCGAAGATGATTGGCTATTTTCCAAATGAGCAGGAAGCGATTGAGAAATACGTCAGTTTGGTTTTTCAGGCAATCAAAACAAGTAAAAATTACTTTATTAGCAAGGCACTTCCTCCTATTGCCAACTCCTTGGCAGGAGGTATTCTTAAGAAGCCATTTTATAAATTTTCCGATAAAACTACCTATGAAGTTTTACGCTCAATCACCGATAATGAAGAGCTAATAAAAGTGCTTACAGGTCAGTATGGAGATTATGGACTTCCTCCGAAACAGAGCAGTTTTTTCATGCACGCCTCGGTGGTCAGGCATTATTTTGATGGTGGAAGTTTTCCAATTGGTGGCTCTTCTCAAATTGTGGAGACCATTGACCCAGTAATTGCCCAAGCAGGCGGAACTATTTTGGTAAGTGCCGAAGTGAAAGAAGTTGTGATTGAGAACAACACCGCTGTTGGAGTCAAGATGAAAGATGATAAAATAATCCGTGCTAAAAACATAGTGAGTGGAGCGGGAATTATCACGACTTACAACAAACTCCTCCCACCTGAAATAGTCGAAAAGCATAAATTAAAAGACAATCTGAAAAAGGTAAAGCCGTCTGTTGCCCATGCAAACCTATTTATTGGCTTAGAAGGAACTCCAGAAGAACTAAAACTCCCGAAAACCAACTATTGGGTTTATCCCGCAGAAGGAGACCATGATACTTGCGTGCAGAGATATTTAGACGATTTATCGCAGCCATTTCCTGTGGTATATATTTCTTTCCCGGCAGCCAAAGACCCCGATTGGTTGAACAGATATCCAAACAAAAGCACAATAGATATTATCACACTTCTTCCTTATGAAACATTTGAGAAGTGGTCTGACAGTTCTTGGAAAAAGAGGGGCGAGGAATACGATTCCATCAAAGAAAATATCACCAATCGACTTTTGCAGGAGCTTTACAAGCAACTTCCGCAACTCGAAGGAAAAATTGATTTCCATGAACTTTCCACTCCGCTCACCACGCAACATTTCGTGAACTACGGGAAAGGAGAACTTTATGGTTTAGACCACACTCCATCTAGATTTAGGCAATCTTTCTTGAAACCCAACACGCCAATCAAAAATTTCTACCTCACAGGGCAAGATATTGTTTCTGCTGGAGTCGGTGGCGCATTATTTTCTGGAGTGCTTTCCGCCAATGTGATTTCTGGTAAAAATGTGTTGAAAAAGTTGTAAGGATTATCTCAGTACATGACAAAAACTGAGTGAATCCCTCGGAGTAGTTCCACAATGGAATTGCAAGAAGACTCTCCGAGTGGTTGAACGGCTACTTTGAAGTGAGAAAACAAAAAACTGTCATGTACTAAAAGGGATTATGACAGTTCGCGAACTCTATTTCCACAATCTTTAAAAGGTTTTTGGTTGGATTTCGTGAATTGTTTTATTCATGAGAAGAAACTCGCCTCTCCGAAACTCGTCAGCAAATCCTGAGAGGTAAAGTAGCTTGTCGTGTGTCGCCAATTTTGGGGAGTGGTTTGGTAATTTGAAGACTTTTTGCTCTAAATCCAACCACTCGGAGAGTCAAATAAAATCAATGAACTAAACAACTATTGTAAAGAACAATAACATATTAGCTCCAACCAAGTCTTTCAAAATTGACTACTCCGAGGGCTTTGTCTTATTGAATTTCGGATTTGGTTTCTGGTTTCCCTTCCCCAAAATTGAACGCGGGGAAGCTGTAATGCTATAATCATAAAGAAAAAGTTTGCTAGTCGAGGTTTCCAAACCTCGACTTCATCTGTTGAAAGTTTCTTAACTTTCAAATTATACCTCCAAATCAATCATACCTAAAATACTGCCCACAACTTGGGTAATTCACTTGGCTTTTGGTATTCTCCAAATAGTAAATGAGTGCGTCTGCCGTAGTGAAAGGCTGAATGGATGGATTTGAAGGAAAATACGCATCATTTACTGCGGGAATGTAATCGTTGATTCCGATAGAAAGCATTGTGTTGTCTGTCAGCAATGTTCCGTTGGAGCTTCTGATTTCGACTTTATCGCCATTTTGGGAAATTTGTGAACCTGAATAATAGAAACCTGATTTAGAACCTATCAAAAAGGTTTTCACTTCCGCTACCGACATCTGATAAATGTATGCGCTGTTATTGAACGGGTCCATTTCATAAATCTCTCTTTTGGTAATTTCCCCTTGGTCTAAACCCGCTCTAATTCCACCCGTATTCTGAAACGATAAATCTACATTTAATCTGCTTGTCAGCGCATCGGTATAAAAACAGCCAAGTAAAGAACTGCTGTGGGAAATTACAGAATTGCCCACTTTCACATCAATTGTGGCTTTCATTTCATCGTTGTAGCCATCAATAACTGCTTTCAAATCTGCATCGAAGGCCAAATAAGCGTTCAGGTCTATCGGGCGCATCTCATTTTGTCGCAATAAATTAAAAGGCACTTTTTAAATGAAATAATGGAGTATTATGAATGCTAGGCATCTAATAAAACCAACATCTGGCAGGATTTTCAACCTCTG
>JBLIFI010000284.1:0-6478 GCA_047633715.1 Flammeovirgaceae bacterium | reverse complement strand
CCACTTTTGTTAGAATAATTCTTTCCTCTATTCCGAGAACGAAAACCATTCCATGTTTGATTGTGTCATGGTTGCTAGGTTTCCTCTACTGAAAAAGCGAAAATCCCCAACACCTTTAAGATGTTGGAGATTTTTTAGCATTTTGCCAAAGCCTTCTACAACAATGCCTTCAACAACATATTTGCACCAATTACAATCAATAACCATTTATTCAACTTGTCGTAAAGTCCATCTGAAAGCTTGCCAATCACTTTTTTACCAATGAAAGTTCCTATCAGAGAAGCTACTCCAAAAAACATGAGTGGAATGAGGTAATCCCCAAAATCGAATTTCACGACTGTAGCGAACATAACAAGTTTGACGAGTTGCGTGAGACCTTGACAGACAGATTTTGTGGCAACCATCTGCTCTTTTCGCACATCGGAAATATTCAGGAAAGAGGCAATCAGCGGCCCTGTAACTGCTACTATCATCCCCAAAAATGCAGAGATAAATCCAACCAAAATAAAAGACTTTTTGCTTTTACCAATTGGCAACGATTTTGGCAAAAAAGCTGTGCCAATGATGAAAATGCCCACCAAGCCTTCCATCATATTAGTGTTGAAATAGTTGAAAAGCAAACTCCCCAAATAAGCTCCGGGAATTAACAAAATAGAAAACCATAGCACAATTCTCCATTGAATTTCTTTGACATAAACTCCAACCCGAGCGGTGTTGCTCATGAGTTGCACGCCACTATGAATAGGCACAGCCGTTTTGGCATCGACCACCCAAACCAAGGCAGAGAAGAAAACTGCTCCGCCAGCCAACCCAAAAATAGCAGAAATGACAGATGCCAATAAGGCAACTGCCATCAGAAAAATCGATACGCCAACGCTCATATTAGATTAAAACATTAGAAATAAGACACTAGATTTTAGAGGAAATAGTTTTGGTTGTCTGACAATTTATGTGATTCAAGGTATTACGTGAGACATGCAACGAGGAAACCTATATTTGATTAGCTAGAAATCAGGTTCTTTAATCGAGTAATTTCGACCTCCACAAAATTTGTCAGAGAACCATAGTTTTTAATTATTTGATCATCACTAAAATTTCTAGTCTTATCGAATTGTAGTTCAAAATTTGATTTTCAATTTTCGTAATATCAGTTAGTTGCTAATATATTGGTTGAAGAATGTCAAAAGTTCCTTATTAAGTTGCTGACTTACTTGGCACATTTTTTCATAGTTCGCCAAAAAGTGCTGTACCAAATGTTTCGGTTTTGAGCCATCGGTTAGCGTTCTTCTGTGCGCTTTGCCAAGCTGAGTTCCTACCGAAAAGGCAATATCCAACTGCTCAATAGTATCTAATTTTACTTTCAATTTCCCATTGCATGCAGGAATTTCCCTTCCCCAATACTCTACACCTTGGTAAGTCGTGTAACCCAATCGCTGTTCCAGTTTTGGTGCATATATTTTCGATGCTTTAATCATTCGCAAGCCATGGTGCTTGTATGGATTGTAATAATACTGCGTGTCTTTATCCTGATAAACAGTCTTAACTTCCACGAAAATATTATCTGCTTTCTTATCTTTCTTATGAGTCAGAACTGCCAAGTAACGAGAGTTTCCGAATGTTCCTTCGGCTGTTCCTGCTTCTTCCACATTGTATTGATTGAGCAATTCCTCTTCGTATCTGCTTTCTAAATAGCCAGCCAATATTTTATTAAGTTTTTTGTCTTTCTCTTCAATCGGATTTTGTCTCAATCGCTTGCTCCATTTCTTATTGGCTTCCAAATAGTCTTTGGTAGAATCGTACCAAACTTTATATTCTACTTTGTCAGATTCTTCGTGAGAAAAACCCTTAAACGGAAGGGTTGGCGCATGGAAACTACGCAAATAGCCTTCTTTGAAATACTCCAATACAATTGGAGGCAATAACTCGGAAGTGTTTTCTTCTTCTCTTTTGAGCGAGAGTGAACACAGAAAACGTACAATATCCCAGCCGTAAGCTCCAATTCTTGAGCGGTCGAAATCTGTCATCCCTGCACCTTCTTTTGTGATTACATAATTCTCGGTGTGCGGATTGCCATGAATCAACACTTTTGCCATGTCACTATGTTCAAATATATCTGAAAAACGCTCTTGCATCCGCATCGCCATTTTCCTGAAAAATAAAAAATATCCTTTCTCTCCTTCCTGAAACTGAGCAATATAGCCGTCTAAATTCTTCTTGTCCTTCTTCGTATATGCAGTTCCCATATTTATATGCTTTTAGTTAAAAAAAAACGGGCTATTACTTCCCCCATGAACTGCAAGTTACTTAAAAGTGTACAATATTAACTGAATGTTACTTAAATATTTCCCGTATATGATGTCCACCTTGGGTTTTGGCTTATCTTTTTACTCAGAAAAACAGATTAAATGCTTGTAAAATCTTGGGATTTCGAAACACTCGGTTCATACTATTGCAAATTCTCTTTTCAGAAAAGTAAACTTTGAGAGCTTATGACTTACATTTGTTCCAAACCACATTTAGAAAGCCAAAATGTCTGACACAATAAAAATCATCGAAACCAGAGATGGTTCGCATACGTTATTACATGAGAAATTGGATGAGACTTATCATTCCTCACATGGCGCATTAACCGAATCCAAACATGTTTTCTTGAAAGAAGGCTTGGAGCTATTCTTAGATGGAAAGGAATCTGCAAGTGTGTTGGAGATTGGCTTCGGAACTGGCTTAAATGCCATTTTAACTTGGCAAAAGGCAAGGGAACTAAAGAAAAGTGTGGATTTCACCACATTAGAACCTTATCCGATTCCCCCAGAACTCATTCCCGAATTGAATTATGCAGAATTGATTGGAGAGGAATTACTCAAAGATTTCCTTCTGCTTCATGAATTGGAATGGAACAAAATCCACCAACTGGAAAAAGATTTCACATTTCAGAAACTACGCAAAAAGCTAGAAGAATTTGACTCCAACCAAGGTTTTGATATTATTTACTTCGATGCTTTCGCTCCGCAGAAACAGCCAGAGTTGTGGGAAATGAAAATTCTGGAAAAGTGCTACCAATTACTGAATAAGGGCGGAATTATGACAACTTACTGTGCACAAGGGCAATTCAAGCGAGATTTAAAATCGGCAGGCTTTGAGGTGGAAAAAGTAGCTG
This sequence comes from Flammeovirgaceae bacterium, assembly GCA_047633715.1. Lineage (GTDB taxonomy): Bacteria > Bacteroidota > Bacteroidia > Cytophagales > Flammeovirgaceae > JBLIFI01. The sequence continues at coordinate 3,321 of JBLIFI010000284.1, read as the reverse complement.
GCCCGCCAAAAGGCAAAAGAGAAATGACAAGAGCGAGAAAAGATAAATGATCAAATGGGAGTTGGAAAAACAGAAAAGTAAAAGTTTCATCATACATATTGTGATGAATTACTTTAATAACTCATGTTACGCAAAATTAGTTTTTGTAAAACATTAGCCGTCTGAAAATACAAACTGCTACGATAAAAACGAAGAAATTTATTACTGCGTAACATCAGTTTTTAATTTCCAATCAGTTGATTTTATAACCTGAATCAGATAAAAAAAAACAGCTAGTTACCATAGTCAGATACTTGTGATTTCTTATATCTAATCGCACATCTCCAGATTTTAAATGAACCTCAAAAACATCGAAATCCGTCATCTGCGTTATTTCCTAGCCGTTGCCGAAGAACTGAACTTCCGCAAGGCTTCGGAAAATTTGTTCATTTCACAACCTGGATTGAGCAAGCAGATTGCCAATTTGGAAGAGGAATTAGGATTCAAATTATTTGAAAGGAACAACCGAAATGTGAAATTGACTTCGGAGGGGGAATACCTGCAAAAAGAAATTGGGTTGATTTTGAAGAGTTTGGAAGGAACTTTATCTCATACCAAATTGATGAGCGAAGGCTTGCAAGGAACAATCAGAATGGGTTATGTAGGTTCTGCCATGCAAAATGTAATCCCCGAACTATTGCTCAATCTCAAAAACTCACTCCCAAAAATCAGGTTTACTTTAAAGGAGCGAGACAATTCTGCCCAAGTCAGAGCTTTGAAAAATGGAGAAATAGACTTAGGATTTGTGAGACTGAATCAAGTCCCGAAACCACTTATTCTCAAACCAGTCTTGAATGATACTTTTAGTTTAGTTTTGCCTTCCAAGCATTCAATTTCTCAATCCAACTTTACCTCACTTGCACAATTAAAAGAAGAATCATTTATTCTCTTCGAGGAAAAATACAGCTCTATCTATTATCAGAATGTGATGAGTATTTTTGAGGAAGCAGAATTTGCCCCAACCATTTCCCACAACACAGTTCATGCAAACACCATTTTCCGTTTGGTAGAAAATGGGTTTGGAGTTTCAATTGTCCCGACTTCGCTCAAAAATGGCTACGATATGAAAATCCAATTTATAGAATTGCGAGAAATATCACAAAGAGCTGTTCTTTCTGCTGTTTGGAATGGGGAGAATAGAAATCCTGCTCTAGAAAAAATACTAAAATGGTTATGATTTGAGTATTTGGTAATTCTTTGAGAATAATTATGCTTTCTTTTAGGTTTGAAATTTGAAACTTATAGAGATTGAAGTAAATTAGCCTGTATTGAGCTATTGATTTTATTTAGAAAAAGAAGTTATGGGAGAATTTGTAGAGAAATATATCAATCCTTTCACAGATTATGGATTTAAGCGACTTTTTGGCGAAGAACCCAATAAAGAACTATTGCTTGACTTCCTAAATGAACTGCTTAAAGAGGAACAAGGAGAAATTATAGAATTGACCTATCTCAAAAATGACAAATTAGGAAATAGTGAAGAAGAAAGAAAAGCAATCTTCGACCTTTATTGTGAAAATGAGAAAGGGGAAAAATTCATTGTAGAACTTCAAAAAACTAAACAAAAATTCTTCAAGGATAGAACAGTTTACTATTCTACTTTCCCAATTACAGAACAGGCGGAAAAAGGTTCTTCATGGAGCTTTGAGTTGAAGGCTGTTTACACAATCGCCATATTAGATTTCGAATTTGATGAGGGCAAAAATGAACCAGAGAAATTCAGATATGATGTGAAGTTAACTGATATTGAAACATGCAAAGTGTTCTACGATAAGTTGACTTTTATCTATTTGGAAATGCCCAAGTTCAGAAAGTCAATTGGAGAATTAACTTCTAAATTCGATAAATGGATGTATGTCATTCGTAATCTTAATAAACTAGATAGAATTCCGAATGAGTTGAGGGAGGGGATATTTGAAAGACTGTTTGAGGTCGCTGAAATTGCAAAATTCAGCAGAGCAGAAGCAGATGCTTATGAAGACAGTTTGAAATCGTATAGAGACTTAAAAAATTCTTTAGATACGGCAAGAGAGGAAGCCTGGGAGGAAGCCTGGGAAGAAGCCTGGGGCAAATCGTGGGGAGAAGCTACTGAATCAAAAAATACAGAAGTTGTCATAAACTCTGCAAAAGCAGGATTGGCAGTAGAAATGATTTCCAAAATCACCGGATTAAGCGAAATTCAGATTCAAAAAATAATTGACAACAAGTCATAAAAAATGAGAGAAGAATATTTAAGAAGTGATGACGAACACTTAACTGATAGGGACAAGGATTTAGAAAAATCACTCCGTCCGCTCAGTTTTGATGACTTTACTGGGCAATATAAACTAGTTGAAAATATTAAAATTTTCGTTCAGGCAGCCAAACAGCGTGGCGAGTCGCTTGACCATGTTTTACTTCATGGCCCTCCTGGCTTGGGGAAAACCACACTTTCCCATATTATTGCCAATGAACTAGAGGCAAGCCTGAAAATTACTTCGGGCCCTGTGCTAGACAAACCAAGTGATTTAGCTGGCTTGCTTACTAATTTAGAAGAAGGCGATGTGCTTTTCATAGATGAAATCCATCGGCTCAATCCTGTGGTGGAAGAATATTTATATTCTGCCATGGAAGACTACCGAATTGATATCATGCTTGATTCAGGACCGAATGCGAGAACAATCCAAATTGCGCTAGAACCATTTACGCTAATTGGAGCAACTACTCGCTCGGGCTTACTTACCTCTCCCCTACGTGCCAGATTCGGAATTAATTCTCGATTGGAGTATTATGATGCCAAGCTACTAACCACAATTGTGAAACGTTCTTGCGGATTGTTGGAAACTCCAATAGATGAATTGGCTGCTTTCGAGATTGCCAGAAGGAGTCGGGGAACGCCAAGAATTGCCAATAATCTACTCCGCAGAACCCGAGATTTTGCACAAATCAAAGGCAACGGAACAATCACGATGGATATTGCCCAAATGGCTTTGGAGGCCTTGAATGTTGACCAAAATGGCTTGGATGAAATGGATAACAGAATCCTCCAAACTATTATTGAAAAATTCAAAGGTGGACCTGTTGGATTGACCACAATTGCTACTGCTTGTGGAGAGGAGGCAGAAACAATTGAGGAAGTTTATGAGCCATTCTTAATTAAGGAAGGTTATATCAAACGAACCTCTCGTGGGCGAGAAGCTACTTTGCAGGCTTACAAACATTTGGGAATTATTCCTCCACAAGCAATGGGGACTTTATTCGATTGAGACTAAATCAGAACTAAAAGCAATCAGAATTTGAAAT
>JBLIFI010000283.1:0-6480 GCA_047633715.1 Flammeovirgaceae bacterium | reverse complement strand
CAGTAATAGAACTCGCCACGCTTCACATTAGAACAGCGTACCCAGGCGAGTCTTTTTTTTGCCCAATTATGAATAAGGAAGATTATCCAAAACTTGCTATTTCTGTAGATAAGCAAATTCAATTGCTGAAAGAAAGAGGCATGCTCATTCCAGATGAAGCTGATGCCAAGCATTATCTTAAAAATATAAGCTATTTCAGACTTCAAGGATTTTGGTGGGAGTTTCAGAACAATAAAGAAAATCATCACTTTATTTAAGGAACTACATTTGAGCAAGTGATAGAACTCTACACATTTGATAGAAAGCTTAGAAATTTAATTTTTGATGCTCTAGAAAGAATAGAAATTGCACTTAGAACAAAACTGATTTATTATCTATCAATAGAGTTTGACCATTGGTGGTTTGAAAACCCTGAGGTATTCTACAATGGAAATTATCATCATGATTTACTTGATGAAATCGATAAAGAATTGAGTCGAACAAAAGAAGTTTTCATAGAATCTCATTACAAAAAATATGGAGATGAGAATCGTCCTCCTGCATATAAAACATTAGAAGTTGTTTCATTTGGTTGTTTGTCAAAAATGTATAGCAATTTGAGTAACGGTTTAGATGCAAAAAAGAGAATAGCTGTTGAAATGGGTTTGCCGAATTTTCGTTTTTTGAGAAGCTGGTTGCAAACTTTTAATCTGATAAGAAATACAACAGCACATCATAGCAGAATTTGGAATAGAGATATAAACTTTGCTCCTATGTTCTTGCGTAAGACAACAGCGGACTTCATAAGTAGCATAGATAACGAACATTCAATGTATCATTGCCTTTCTTGTATAATATTCGTATTGAATAAAGTTTCTCCCAATCATAGTTTGAAAGATAGAATAGTAAACCTTGTTGAAAACACACAAGTAATAAATCTTGAAGATATGGGCTTTCCGACCAACTGGAAAGAAATGGAGATTTGGAAATGATACAACCGCAAAACCTTCCATAAGCACAAATACTTACCAAAATCCATCACTCCACATAAATTCTTACACTTTTCCCACTCCAATTTTGTAAATTTGCTTCACCTTACCAACTACCAACTACATGGAAAAGATGAAACAAGATTATAGCAAATACACAGAGGAAGATCTTTTAGTCTGGAAAACGCTGTTTGAAAGACAAATGAAGCTTTTACCAGGCTTGGCTTCTCCTTTTTATTTAGATGGAATTGAAGCAACTGGTTTCGAGGCAAATAAAATCCCCAAATTTGAGGAAGTAAACGAAAGACTGGAGAAAATTACGGGCTGGAATTTAGTGGTTGTGCCAGGATTGATTGGCAACAAAGAGTTTTTCGAGTTATTGGAAAATAAGAAATTCCCAGCAACGACTTGGTTCAGAAAGCACAGTCAGCTCGATTATTTGGAAGAGCCAGATATGTTTCACGATGTTTTCGGGCATGTTCCATTGCTTACGAACGAGAATTTTTGTGGATTCCTAAAAGGGTTGAGCAAAATCGCTCTGAAAAATATTGAGAATGAATTGGTGGTGGAATTAGTTTCCAGAATTTACTGGTACACAGTAGAGTTCGGATTGATTCGTCAAGAAGATGGCGCACTCAGGATTTATGGTGCGGGAATTCTATCTTCGAGCGGAGAGTCAGTTTATTCCCTTTCCGATGACAAGCCTGCTCGTGTGGATTACAACCCTGCGGAGGTTTTGAAAACACCTTATATTAAAGATAAATATCAGGAAAAATACTTCGTGATAAATTCTTACCGAGAACTTTACGAATCGGTAGATGAAATTGAGGTAGAAATGAACAAAATTCTGGAGAAAGAAGCTGATTTGGTTGCTAAATAAAAGGCGCAACTTTACTGGTTTTTCCAATCTCAAACTTCGCTTCGGAAACTATTTCCGAAGCGAAGTTTTTTTTATTCCTCTAGAAAGAGGAATCTACAGAAAAGACTTTCTTTGTTTGAACGATGAAAATAATCAATTTTTTTCCCAATCCCATTAAACCTTTTTGCGAAAGAACTGTCAAAGAACTGAAAGCAAATCCCTTCGTTTTTTTTGAAATCATGGGTAATCAAGAGAATCATGTAAATCAAGGTCTATTTTGACAAGCATTCAACCAACTATTAAGACTTCGGCTATTTTGGAAGACAAGGAAATTCTAGAGAAATTTCGGAATCCTGATTCTCGTAACTACGCATTCAATTTGCTAGTTAGGCAATATCAGGAACGGATTTATTGGCACATTCGGAAAATGGTAATTGACCACGAAGATGCGAACGACTTAACGCAGGATGTTTTTGTGAAGGTTTTCAAGAGCTTGGAGAAATTCAAAGGCGACTCGCAACTGTTTACTTGGATTTATAGAATTGCCACGAATGAATGTCTGAACTTTTTGAAGAAGAAAAAGAGACGTTTTTTCCTTCCAATCCATGATGTGGAAAAGGAATTAGCTCAGAAAGTAGATGAAGGAAAATATATTTCGGGCGATGAAATCCAGCTGAAGCTGCAAAAAGCATTGTTGACTTTACCTGAAAAACAAAGATTGGTTTTCAACATGAAATACTTTGACGAAATGAAATATGAGCAGATATCGGCAGTTTTAGGAACTTCGGTAGGCGCACTTAAAGCTTCTTATCATATAGCAAGCAAAAAAGTGGAAGCGCATGTTCGGAATAGTTTATAAGTAAGTAACAAGATATAAGTATCATGTATCAAGAAAATAAATAAGATATTGACTATCAGATTTTTATGAAACTCGAATACTAAACCTAATTCTATCCACCTGCTTAAAAGTATAAAATAAAACCATAGTAAAATATAGACACAGCATTTTAGTTTGTCGATAATTCAGCTTTTAAGTTCCTATTGAACACTTTTCAGAAGCCTTATATTTTTTACCTAAAAAAACATGAAAAACTTCAATTTAGACGATATAGAAAAAAAACAAGTTTTTGAAACACCGAAAGATTACTTCAAAGATTTGCCAAGTATAATCCAGGCGAGAGCTGTGGAAACCAAGTCTGAGCCGATTTGGAAAATTGCCTTTGCAAACCCATTCGTGAAATTTGCGCTTCCTGCGTTCCTCATTATTATGGTTTTTGTTTGGCAAGGAGATTTTATTTCCACTCAACCCGACCAAGCAACTACTGTTGAAACGGAAGCTTTGTTGGCGCAATTAACTGTAGAGGAAATGCAAGATTATTTATTAGATGAAGCGGAAATTACTCATTCAGATTTGGTGGAAATTACCTCAGATGTTTCCGAAAGGATTTCATTTGAAGAACAACACTTACTAGATGATGAAATCTTGGAAGATATTGATTTAGAAGATTTGGAAAGCCTGATGTAGAATCACAAATTTCAAATTTTGAACAAATAATACCAAAACAACAATGAACCATAGCGCAAGCGTCCGCTTGTGCCTAAATATCATAAAGTAGTGTTGCTTGTTTAAAAGCACCATAAATTTCAAATTTTGAAAACGATAAAAACAACAATTAGTACAACGTACTTAAATATAGAAACCATGAAAAAAATAGTATTCAGCTTTTTGCTTGCGCTCACTTGCACATTTGCCTTTGCACAAAGGGGCGGAAATGGAGAACGCATGAAGGAACTCAGAAAGCAGTTTATTGAGGAGCAACTTAATTTGGAAGGTAAAAAAGCAGAGGAATTTTGGAAAGTTTACAGCAAATATGATTCAGAAAAACGAAGCCTGAAAAAGGAAATGAAAGGAATAAAAGCAGGCTTCAATGCCATGAGTGATGAACAACTGAAAGGCGCAATTGATAAAATGTTTGTCTTGAGAGACAAAGAAAGTGCCCTTGATAAAAAATGTTTCAAAGAGCTACAAAGTGTCATTACAGTTCGTCAAATCTCCGTACTCTACCAAGCGGAACATAAATTCAAGAGAGAGATTCTGAAAAGACTTCGTGACAGAATGGGAGAGGACATTGATGAGTAGATTGAAAATAAAATGTGATGAACAAATAAGCAATAAAGAAGAAAGCTATCTGATAAAGATGGCTTTCTTCTTTTAAACACTCCTCCAAATATCACTCAAAAATGGCACGAATCTTTTCTCCATAAATCGGATAATCGTAAAGGTCATTATGATTTGCGCCTTCAATCGTAATGAACTCTGCCAAGTTTGGAGATACTTCTCCCAGTCTTTTCCCCGAAGCATAAGGCACAATTTTGTCAGCCGTTCCGTGGAGAATGTAAGTCGGCATTTTGGCATTTTTAATATATTTCTCTGATTCCAACGGAAAGCGCATCAGCCATTTGTAGGGCAAATAAGGCGTGTAATGCTTTCCCAAATCCAACAAACTAGCATAAGGAGTTTCCAAAATCAGCATTTTTGCTTCAACTTCCGAAGCTAATTTCACAGCAAGCCCTGAGCCGATAGAACGCCCATAAATGATAATATTTTTCGGATTGTAATGATACTTTTCTGTGAGTTGATTATACATCAATTTAGCATCTGAAAAAAGCGTTTTCTCGGTCAATTTTCCTGTGCTTTTCCCATAGCTTCGGTAATCGTAAATCAAGATATCATAACCCAAATCGTACATTTGTTTCGCCATCCAACCCAATTCAAATACATGGGAGGCATTTCCATGGAAATAGATAATCACTCCTTTTGGGTTTTCCTGTTGGCAAATCACTCCATTCAAACTGGCTTTGGTTGGAGTTTGCACGTTGAATTCTTCATAAGGAATTGGGTAATCATAAGAAAAGCTCGCCTCTATTTTCTCTGGGTGGAAAATAATATTCTCCTGATATTTATAATAGGCAATGCATACGAGCGCATACAAAACGATCAATAAGATTAATGTTCCGAGAATCCACTTCATTTCTTAGGTTTTAGGTTGGTTGGAGTGAGTAAAAATAGACTAGGATTGATGAGATTGAAAAAATTTGAGGGATTTCTTGTTGTGATATAGAAAAGTAGCAAATGCTTGTTATTTTAGCAGTCTATAATTTTTGATTTGCTCACGGTAAAGACAGGGCATGCTCTGTCTTTACGATAGACATTCTTCAAATCAATTACCGCATCAACAAATTTCACAAATGAAAACTACCACCGAAGCAGATTTGAAAGAACTGATTGCAAAATTGGAGAAGAATCCTTCCGACCTAGATGTGATGAACTCTGTGGCAATTGGCTATTTCGAAAACCCTTCTATGTTGATTGATAATGACGATTTGAAGTATTTTGAATTAGCTTATCAGACAAAAAAAACTGTAAAATCAATTCATAATTTAGCTTGGTATTTATATTTTGAATGTGGAGAGGAAGAAAAGGGAATTAATATTCAGGAAGAATGTTTTTCACTCAATCCAAGCTCTTATTTGCCTTATTACCAATTTGGTTACATGCTTCTCGACCAAGCAGAATATCAAGAAGCAATTCCCTATCTGGAAAAAGCTTATCAATTAGAGAATAGGTCTGATATTTTACACAACATCGGCTGTTGTTATTTCCAACTTGGGCAATACCAAAAAGCAAAGGAGATATTTTCAGCAATTACTTCTGAACAAGATTTGGAAAGCCGAAGTATTTTCAATTTAGCTTTGACTGAATGGATGCTGAGTGAGGGAGAGAATTTTGCACTCATCGCTGATGAGTTATCCTTAGCAATAGAAACAGATAACTCATTAGCGATGAGTGTCGAAGATATCTGTTTACTTTATTTTCTTTTGGAAAATTTCGAAAAAGTATCTGATTGCTTACTTAAACAAGGAACGGAGTTTATTGATTTAGCAGATTGGGATTACCTCTCTTATTCATTACATAAAACACATCCTGATAGTTGGAGAGAGAACATTGAAAAAAGCATTGAAGAGAAAAAAGAATCGATTGAGGAAATCAACAAAAATGACAAAAGTTGGGAAATTGATGCTGAAGAAGAAAAACAGGAATACCTGAAGGAGTTCAAAGACGAAATCCAAGCTCGTAAGAAGATGTTGGGAAAGGGAGTAGAATTACCAGAAATACAAATTTCAGATTGGATTTTAGTAGAATATTGTGGCTGTTTGTTATTCGACTGCCAAAGACATGGAAATCCAAAAGATGATTTCCGTGATTGATTAAATTTTCGCAAATTTTGAAATTCACATTACAGAAAAACTCTTACTGTTTTATACGCTCTGGAAGAGCAGAATACATTTAATTTTTCGTGCTACATAATTACCGCATCAACAAATCATCTAATCAACACATCAAAAATTGAGCTTTTTCCAAACTAAAATAGAATTCCTTAAAGGCGTTGGGCCACAGAAAGCCACTTCGCTGAATACCGAGTTGGGCATTTTCAACTTTGGCGATATGTTGCAACATTATCCTTTCCGCCACGAAGACCGCTCTGAGTTTCAGAAAATTCGGGATATTCATGAAGGTTTGGGTTCTGTGCAAGTTTTGGGGCGAGTGAATTATTGGGAAGAGGTTGGAGACGGAAAAAGAAAAAGATTGGT
>JBLIFI010000282.1:0-6506 GCA_047633715.1 Flammeovirgaceae bacterium | reverse complement strand
AGTAAGGCAAATTGAAAAACGAGTTGAGCGTATTGTTGGAGAACAAAATTTCCGTAGTCATGAAGTGTTTGGAGTCCATGAAAGGCACATTTTTCTTCGAGAGGAACCCGCCATAGGAAATATTGAAGTTGGAACTTCCGAATAAGCCCAACTTGATTTTGTCAAAAACTGACACTTTCAGAAAATCGAAATCGGTTATGCTGTTCCCAACTCCTTCAATTCCTTTTTGATAAAAAATATCCAATGTGGGAAATTTAGAACCTTGGCTGAATTTCCTATTTGGTCGAGTATAATATTTCTGCTTGAACTTAATTCGCAGGTGTAAATCCCAAATAAATGCGTTGTGTTCTTCAAAAAATTGCGTAAAATCATTCGGTTGGATTGGATTGTTGGACTCGAATTCCTTATCGTCAATATCTCTGCGAGCAAAGTCGGAGATTTGATTATTTACCAAAGGAGTTCTTTTGGCAAACTCCAACGAAGTCGTGAAGAAAACGCCATTGACAAGTTCTTGCCCAAAGCCAATTTTAGCATAGGTTTTCTCAAAGAGTTTCAGGTAATTCTCTTCTCGAAGCGTAGCGTAAATCGTGTTCAGAAATGGACTGATTGGCTCATTCTCATTGAATTGTTGGACATATTTCCCGCCTTCTACCCGAATTTGTCTTCGGTTAATTCCGTTGAAGCGTCTGTAAAACAAAGATTTATAATACAATTTCTCGCTATCAAAACCATAGCGAAACTGTTGCTCGAAGGAAATGTAATTATTCTTTTCTCGCTTGTAGCGAGAAGCTTTCAATACTAAATTCAGATTGTAGCCTTCCACCGCATTGAATTGAATATTCTCCAAAATAGATGGAATGCTGAAATTGATATTCTTGTAACTCTTTCGGAAAGTGTAACCCGTGAGCAAATTGATGGGTTTAGGCTTGTTCCGAACCGAATCCACAGAATCCAAATAGACTTCTGACTTCCGAACTACGGCAATACTGTCTTTTTTGTAATAATCTGTCACTTCCACGCCAGTCAGTTTTACGGGGCGGATTTCCTCCCAATAAACCGAATCCTTTTTGTTGGCATCGGCTTCTATTTTGCTGATTTCCGCACCAAAATGCTTTGGAGGGAAATTTGGTTGGAGATTGTAGTCAGAGAAAATCCCTAAATAATAGCCAGCTCCTTTTATTTTGAAAAGGTCTAGCGAAAATTGGAAATCGAAAGTCTGCGTACCAATTACCCAAACCTCCTCAGAAACTGGAATATATACTTGCTTCACTTTCAGCGTATCCACAAAATCTACATTCTGAAATTCCTTGGTAATGAACAATTCCGTGCTGTGAATCCGCCACGAATTTTCTTGGATATAAATAAAGCCAGAATAAGCGGGCAAACCTTTCCGCTTGGGAATCACTCTGATTTTGTTTACCAATACTTCTCCATCGGTAAAATCTCCCACAAACTCGTAATCGTAATAAACCATTGCCATGGGCGCAATTGGGGAAATGAAATTCCGCTCGCTCAATCCGTCCAACTCCATGCTTGGTTGGTAAAAATCCAAATTGAAATCTAAGGCAGAATTCCAGCTAAAGCCATTGTTGTTTCCGCTCGTTTTGGAAGAAATCATTCGCTCCTTTTTCTTGCTCGGAGCTTGATAGGAAAATTCAGATATAGATTCGGACAAATAAATTATTCCCGAATTGGCAGAATCTTTCTCAACTCCTGGTAGCGTAATATCCACGCCCAATATTTTTTTCGGAGCCTTCGTAATTCGCTGGAGACCTTTTATATAGACATTGCAAGAATATTCCTTGAGTTGCTTCTCGTAAAACTCCCGCTTCGCCTGCGCTTGCCGAATCATTTCATAGGCTGGGTCTTCGGCATTGGCACTAATTGAAACCTCTTTGAGCTTCGTAATTTCTTCTTCCATCCGAATATTCAGAACCAAATTTCCATTCTCCAAATCCACTTCCTTCTTCACCGTTCTGAACCCGACAAAGCGATAAACCAAGGTATATTTCCCATTTGGCAAGTTCAAAAAATAGTCTCCGTTGGAGTTTGTGGTCGTTCCGTTGGTTGTGCCTTCCACAAAAACGGTTAAGAATGGCAGAGGCGAATTTCCCGAGTCGGTTACTTTCCCAGAAATTTTACTCGCCATCGCTTCGGTAAAGCTAAATCCGACTATGACGAGTGTTAAAATAAGCTGTTTCATGGTTTGTGGTTCGTGTTCCCAATTCTAGAAAGCCAAAATTACAAAATCCGTACATTGTTTATAACAAAGTACGGATTTGAGGTAAAAGCTAGTTTTGAGTGGGGAAGTTCAATTCTTAAACGCAAGTCGGTTTTAGCTTAACACTTACGTACCAAGCTAAGGATTTGCCGTCCCGTTGGGACTTGAATTTGAGTCTAAGTCTTTTCACCTTTTCATCATCTAACACAAAGGCAAATTCTTTATCGGTTGGATTTCCCAAGCCGATAGTTGATTTACGCTTTCTGAAACTCTGCACAAATCGCCAGCAACTCCTCACATTTCAATTGGCTAAACGCACTCGCCAATTTTAAAAGCCTTGAGCGAATCATGGCAAAACGATTCAGCAATCAAAAACAATTTTCAAACTGTGAGATTTGAGCTATTTACTGGCTTTCAAAATTGAATGCACGGCTACCTCTTTTTTGATTCATCACGTGGAAATGCTAGATTTGGATATAAGAGTATACGTAATAGTTAAGTATAGCTACAGGTTGGGTACAAGCGAAAAAAAAGCTAACCGCATAAATTGCCCTTTTGGTTTTTGCCAACGCTTGAATTGAATTTTGTAACTTTGAAGAATGAAAACAATATTAGAAATAGAAACCAATATTAGCACTTTGCCTAGTCAATTTGCTGACTTTCTTGGCGTCACGTATGCTTCTTCTATTTCTAAAGAACATAAAAAAGTAAAAGGTCAATTCTTTACTCCTACCCAAATCTCTGATTTCATGGGAAGTATTGCTTCTAAACCAACTTCTAAAAACATTTCAATTTTAGACCCAGGTTGCGGAACTGCAATTTTAACTTGTTCTTTAATTGAAAAACTTGTTGAATTTGAAATTGAATCTATTGAACTTGTAGCTTACGAAACAGATATTAATCTATTTAGTTATACTGAACAGTCCTTACAAAACCTTAAAAATTGGCTTAAAGGAAAAAATATTAAATTTTCATACACACTATTAACAAGTGACTTTATAGAAGATATGGCTATTGCTTTAGAAAAGCATAAAGAATCATTTGATTATATAATATCTAATCCTCCTTATTTCAAATTATCCAAAGATGACAAAAGAATTAAACTTCTTCAAAATTTAGTTAAAGGTCAACCAAATATTTACTCCTTTTTTATGGCTGTTTCTGTCAATTTGCTAAAAAAAGATGGAGAATTAATTTTTATCGTACCAAGAAGTTTCGCTTCTGGTCAATATTTTAATTCTTTTAGAGATTATTTTTTCAGCCACATAAATTTAAATTTTGTCCATTTATTTAAATCAAGAAGTGAAACGTTTGATAGAGATAGTGTTTTACAAGAACTTCTAATTTTAAAAGGAAATAAAAGCAATTCAGACATAGTAACCATTTCGACCTCAGAAGGATTAAAAGATTTACAAAACCCTGAATTAAAAGAGTATAATATTTCAGAAATTATTGACCTTAATTCAAAAGCAAAAATCTTACACCTTCCTACTACAAAATTTGAAGAAGATGTGATGCAATTATTTAAGTCTTGGAAAAACAACCTTATAGATTTTGATATCCAAATTTCAACTGGGCCAGTTGTTTCATTTCGTTCAAGAGAACTTTTATTTAAAACTTACCAAAACAGCACAGTATTTCTTACACCTTTATATTGGTTACATAATGTAACTAAGATGTCTATTAATTGGCCGAATTTCATTCCAAAGAAAAGCCAATATATTAATATGACTGAAACTTCAAAAAAAATATTGTTGCCTAATAAAAACTATGTTTTTTTAAGACGGTTTAGCTCAAAAGATGATAAGAGTCGATTGATTGCTGCTCCATATTTTTCTCATTACAACAAGAACAATGTAATTGGTGTAGAGAATAAATTAAACTATATATATAACTTAAAAGGAGAATTAAAAGAAAACGAAGTGGTTGGAATATCTGCCCTCTTGAATTCTAAAATTTTTGACACATATTTCAGGACTTTTAACGGAAATGTAAATGTAAGCGCAACAGAAATCAGGTTAATGCCCTTTCCTCCTATTAAAACTATTAGAGAGGTTGGCAATAAACTTATAAAAAATAACGACTACTCAGAAGAAGCAATTAATGAAATCACAAGCCAATGGCTTACAGAAAATATTGAACTAACAACAAATGACTAAAATAGAAGAAGCACAAATAATTCTAAAGAATTTAGGATTGCCAAAATTGCAACAAAATGAAATGTCTGCTTTGACTTTGTTAGCACTTTGTGATATTTCTGAAAAAGACAAATGGAAGGATTCTAAAAAAATAAGCTTAGGAGTAACTAAAGGAATAATGAAATTCTTCTCAGATGTGTATGGCAAAGATTATGCAGCAAACACTAGAGAAACAGTCCGTAGATTTGTTTTACACCAATTTGAACAAGCTAGAGTTGCCGACTACAATCCTGACATTCCCAATTTACCTGTAAATAGTCCAAGAGCCCATTATGCAATTTCAAAAGAAGCCTTAAAAACTATTCAAACTTTTGGAACAAAGGATTGGGATTCTAGTGCGAAAAACTTTCGAGATTCTATTGGGAATCTAGCAAAAGAATATGCTAAAAAAAGAGAAGTGGTTAGAGTGCCTGTGAAATTACCAAGTGGGAAAATTCTTTCTTTATCTTCTGGAAAACACAATGAAGTGCAAGCTGCAATTGTTGAACAATTTCGACCAGAATTTGCAGAAAACAGCGAACTTTTATATTTAGGCGATACAGAGCTGAAAGATTTGTATTCAGATAATAAAACAATGTCTGAAATTGGAATTCCAATAGACCAACATAGTAAATTACCTGATGTTGTTTTATACGATAGAGAAAAAAACTGGCTATATTTAATTGAAACTGTTACTTCTCACGGCCCCGTTTCTCCTAAAAGAATTGTTGAATTAGAGCAATTACTGGAGAAATGTGATGCTGGAAAAATTTACGTTACAGCTTTTCCTGACTTTAAAGAATTTAAAAAATGGTCAAGTAAAATTGCTTGGGAAACTGAAATTTGGATTTGTGAAATGCCAAGTCATATGATTCATTTCAATGGGGATAGATTTATAGGCCCAAGGTAATCCAACACAAGGTTTAAGTATATTTATTTTCGCAAAACGGACTAATATACAAAAATAAAATACTGATTATCTTTATAGAAAAAACCAACTAATCAATTTTGAATCATCGCCAAAGCCTTATCAAACTCAGTCGGATGCAACCAACTGATTTCCAAATCTTTTCTGAACCAAGTCAATTGCCTTTTGGCATATCTTCGGGAGTTTTGTTTCAGGAGTTCAACCATTTGCTCTCGGTCATATTCGCCATCTATGAAAGTGAAAACCCAAACTGCTCGTAGATTTAGCGTAGCGTTCCTAAGACCTTTTCAGCATTCGAGCGCCCGCTCAATTCTCATAGCCTTGTCGTAGGCACAACACAAGGCTATACTGCTTATAATAAGCGTTATCAATAATCAAGAAATGAAGTTTGAAGAAATAATAACTAACAGAACAATTTTGAGAAAATTTACTCAAGAGAGTTTTGATTATATCTATTCTGAAATGTCTCAAGAGGAGCAATTAGACATTCTTGGTATAACTTCTACAGAAGAATTATTGAAAGAAAAAGAAAAGTATAAAGAAGGGCTTTCTACGCACAACAAGAAATTCCTTTACCATCAATTAATTGATAAAAAAACAAACAAAATTATTGGTTGGTGTGGGTTTCATACTTGGTACACCGACCACAACCGAGCAGAAATAGGATACGGGCTGTTTGATGATAACTATAAAGGTAAAGGCATTATGTCAGAAGCAATAGTCCCAATTCTAAATTATGGATTTAACAATATGAATTTAGAAAGAATAGAAGCGTTTGTCAGCCCAAATAACACGCCTTTAATAAAATTGCTAACAAAAATGAAATTCAAGAAAGAAGGGCTTTTAAAACACCATTATTTTGATAAAAATAAAATGGATGATTCTATAGTTTTTGCATTATTGAAATCTGAATATAAATAACTATTAGAGCTATTATCTACCTAATCTTAGATTTAGCGTAGCGTTTTTAAAACCTTTTCATTATTCGAGCGTTCGCTCAATTCTGACACAAGTACAGAAAACTCGTGTTTTTATTGAAAGTAAAAATATAGTTAGCAATTAAAATCGTAGCGGACACTACGACTAGATTTTTGCTTAATCACACAACTAAACCTCCACAATTTCCCTCCGCATTCAATTTTGGGGTTTACCGAAAATAGACTTGCTAAGTCTCAGAGAC